>DYQV01000400.1 GCA_020719105.1 Rikenella microfusus | reverse complement strand
ATGGTCACATGAGTTCATTGGTTTTGTACCATAGTTCTTCTCCTATTATTACAAGTGGCGAGGGTAGATTGTTTGAAAAAACCTGTCCCGTGCCAAGTCCCTGTGGAATGTTAGAGCCATTCAAAAAAGTCCACTGGGCTATGGCATTTAAGCCGATGTTTCCCTCCAGGGCAGAAGTTACCCACCAGCCAATATTTCTTTCTTCGGCAATCTGGCTCCATATTTTTGTTTGGCCCAACCCGCCAATTAGCGATGGTTTGAGTATGATAAATTGAGGCTGGATGTATTCCACCATTTCAACTTGTAACCGGTAATGTTCAATGCCAATTAACTCTTCATCCAATGCAATGGGAATGGGGGTGATGCGGCATAAATTGCGCATGGCTTCAAACTGGCCTTGTTTGATGGGCTGTTCAATGGAATGTATGTGATGTTTTGAAAGGGATCTCAGTTTTTCCAAAGCGTCAGTTTTGGCAAAAGCTCCATTGGCATCTAAACGGATTTCCAATGTTTGGGGGCTAAACTCATTCCGAATGGCTTTCAGCAGGCTTAGTTCTTCGTTAAAATCAATGGCTCCCACTTTTATCTTTAGGCAAGTGAACCCTTGTTCAATTTTTTCGGTAATCCGGTCCAGCATTTGCTCTTTTTGCCCCATCCATATCAAGCCGTTTATTTTAATGCCATTTTCGCCACGGGTAAATGCTGATGGGAAAAGCTCTTGTTTTCCGCCTGAAGCCAAGTCGAGCAGAGCGGTTTCAAATCCTAACCGCACGGCAGGATAGCCTGCAAAACTTTCGTTTAACGTATCAGCAAACAATTGAGGGGCAAGGATAAGGGCATTGAGCTTGCTTTCTATTTCAGCAGGCGATTCGGGAGATAGGTCTGGAATTATGGAAACCTCTCCGGTTCCTACAATAGTTGGGTTTTGGGTATGCCAAACTTTAATAAACCACGATGGTTTTTTGGTTAAAATACCCCGCGAAGTCCCACTGGGGAAATTGAATTTGAAAATATAGGGTTGATAGCTGGCTTGTAACATATTATATTGATAAACCTATTCCACACCAAAGTGCAATTAACAAAGTGGTTAACGCAAGCCTTTTCAGTTCTGGATCAAGCAATCGGGGTTCCTTATTGAGGATAACTTTAATGGTATGCGCAATCAATAACAGAAAAGGAAATCCCATGGACAGGGCCAATTTCAGATTCCCGGAATTTAATATAAAAACTTCCAAGCTTAACATACTCAATGCTATCAATAAAATATGGTAAACTTTACTAAAAGTTTTGCCAAATCTGACGGGAATGGTTTTTTTTTCAAAAGTCCGGTCGTTTACCACATCGCGCATGTTGTTGATGTTCAAAACTCCTACGCTTAGCAATCCGATACTAATTGCTGGCAGCAAAACCCATCCTTGAAAAGTTAATGTATGCAAAAAATAAGTTCCCACCACGGCTGCTAAACCAAAAAAAAGAAAAACCATCACATCGCCAAAGCCTTTATAGCCAAAAGGTGTTTTACCAACGGTATATTTAATGGCTGCGCCTATAGCAACCAAACCGGTAATCATAAACAAAATATACAAATAGTTGAATACTTCATCGAGCGCTGCCGTAATGAGGAACATCCCGGCATGAAAAGCCAACAAACCAACGATATACATGGCCCGTTTCATTTCTTTAGCTGAAATGATGCCACTTTGCACGGCCCGTTCAGGACCCACCCTATTTTCATTATCGGTTCCATGGGTAAAATCGCCGTAATCGTTGGCCAGGTTCGACAGTATCTGAAGCAACAAAGTCGTTACCAATGCCAAAACAAAAACGTCGGTATGGAATTTACCTTCGGAATAGGCAATCAAGCTTCCCAGAATAATCCCGGCAACCGACAAAGGCAATGTTCTAAGCCGGGAGGCATGAATCCAGGCATTGAGTTTTATTCTATTCATGTTATGCTTGAAGAATATTACGGCAACCTTTTGTATTTGCTGAAATCGGGTTTGCGCTTTTCGAGGAAGGCATTTTTTCCTTCCTGCGCTTCGTCGGTATAATAATAGAGCATGGTAGCATTACCGGCTAATTCCTGAATTCCGGCTTGTCCATCCAATTCGGCATTCAAACCGGCTTTAATCATCCGCAAGGCAATGGGGGAGTGAGCCAACATCTCTTTACACCATTGCACGGTTTCATCTTCCAACTGGGCCAAAGGAACTACTTTGTTTACCAACCCCATCTCCAGTGCTTCCTGGGCCGAGTATTGACGGCAAAGGAACCATATTTCGCGGGCTTTCTTTTGTCCCACATGCCTGGCCAGATACGATGAGCCAAAACCCCCGTCGAAACTACCCACTTTTGGGCCGGTTTGCCCGAAAATGGCATTTTCCGATGCAATGGAAATATCGCACATTACGTGCAGCACATGGCCTCCGCCAATGGCATAACCATTTACCATGGCCACTACCGGTTTTGGAATGCTTCGGATCTGTTTTTGTACATCCAGAATGTTTAACCGGGGAATGCCATCCTGGCCCACGTAGCCAGCACGGCCTTTCACTTTTTGGTCGCCGCCGCTGCAAAAAGCCATATCGCCTTCGCCGGTAAAAACCACCACCCCAATAGTGGGATCTTCACGGCAAATAAGCATGGCATCGCTCATTTCCTTGGTGGTTTCGGGTCGGAACGCATTGCGCACTTCCGGCCGGTTGATGGTTATTTTTGCAATCCCTTCGAAAAACTCAAATTTTATGTCTTGATATTCTTTTATGGTAATCCAATTCCGTTTCATAGTCAAGCATTTATTGTTTCTTATATTAAACCTGAAAAATAGAGGTTTGTTTGGTAATTACCTAAAGGTAATAATGAAAAAAATGTAAATAGT
>DYQV01000040.1 GCA_020719105.1 Rikenella microfusus | reverse complement strand
TCCCAATATTGAGGTGTAGCTTAATCGTCAGGATTATTAATGAATAATCCGGGCTGTATGTTTTTTATTAAAAAAGATGATGAAAAAAGAGATTACCGCAGTATTTCGCGAACGTTTTGGAGCCGAACCCTATTTGTTCAGTGCACCCGGCAGGGTGAACCTGATTGGTGAACATACCGATTACAACGAAGGATTTGTCTTGCCCGCATCGGTTGACAAAGCCATCCATTTTGCTATAAAACCAAACAGCACGGGGCTTTTTAGGTTCTATGCCATCGACTTGGACGAATCGTTCGAAACATCCATTGAAAAAATTGAACCGTCAAAATCGCATTGGGCCAATTATTTAATGGGCGTTATTGCCCAATTTGTAAAAAATGGGAAAAACATTCCGGGTTTCGATTGTGCCTTTGGAGGCGATGTTCCTTTGGGTGCCGGTATGTCATCTTCGGCTGCTATTGAAGTGGGAATGGCTTATGCCCTCAATCATATATTCAGTTTTAGCTTTTCAAAATTTGAGCTTGTTAAGTTTGCCCAGATGGCCGAACATGAATATGCAGGTGTAAAATGTGGCATCATGGATCAGTTTGCTTCCATGCATGGGAAAGCCAACCATGTTATTAAACTCGATTGCCGCAGTTTAGAATACCAATATTTCCCTTTGGATACCACCAACCATTTATTGGTATTGGTAAATACGGGGGTTAAACATTCATTGGCTACATCGGAATATAACAAACGCCGCCAGGAATGTGAGCATGGTGTTGCCCTATTGAAAAAATATGTTCCAACTATTCATAGTTTAAGGGACGTAAGTCTGGACCTCATTGAATCACATAAAAGTGAATTTAACCCCATAACTTACAACCGCTGTTCGTATGTAATTGAAGAAAATATCCGGTTGGAAAAGGCCTGCAAAGCATTAGAAAATGCTGATTTTGTGGAATTCGGAAACCTAATGTATGGCTCGCATTATGGGTTAAAAAACAAATATGAAGTAAGTTGCACCGAGTTGGATCAATTGGTAGAATTAACAAAATCCATTGATGGCGTACTTGGCGCACGGATGATGGGTGGCGGTTTTGGAGGATGTACCATCAATCTGGTAAAAAAGGATTCAGTGGCTTCTTTTGAAAAAACCATTACAGAAAATTATAAAACCCCCGAAGGGAAACAACCGCAGATAATAAAGGTAGTTATTGAGGATGGGGCAAAGGGTGGCAATTAACAATGGGTAATTAACAATTTACAATTTACGAAAAATAAACGGGATTATGACTCCAGCAACCAGTAACCAGTAGCAAAAACGAACAAAACATGATCAATTTTTCAGAACATCCTCACCGAAGATACAATCCGCTTAATGGAGAATGGGTTTTGGTGTCACCCCATAGGGCCAAACGACCTTGGCAAGGGCAAACGGAAAAGAGCCAGCCGGAAGAACGTCCAACGTACGACCCAACCTGCTATTTGTGCCCAGGAAATCAAAGGGCGCAAGGACCTGTAAATGATAATTACTCTTCATCTTTTGTATTTACCAACGATTTTAGTGCCCTTTTACCCGATACACCCAAAGGGGAAATAAATGACGGGCTCTTTGTAGCTAAAGCGGAGCAAGGGATTAGCCGGGTTATCTGTTTTTCACCCAATCACAGTCATACCATTCCTGAAATGGAAGTGGAAGATATTTTGAAAGTGATTGAACTTTGGTGCCACGAATACAAAACATTGGGAAGTAAGGAATTCATTAACCATGTTCAACTATTTGAAAATAAAGGAAGTATAATGGGATGTAGCAACCCTCATCCGCACGGTCAAATTTGGGCACAGTCATCCATTCCAGTTGAAGTGGCTAAAGAAGTTGAACAACAAAAAAACTACTTCAAAATTCATAAACGCACCTTACTTTCTGATTATTTGGAGCAGGAATTATTAAAACAAGAGCGAATTGTCGAAGAAAATAATACATTTGTAAGTCTTGTACCTTTTTGGGCGGTATGGCCATTTGAAACCATGATTTTACCCAAGAGGCAGGTCGCAAGTTTGGCCGATTTGACCAGTATTGAGAAAATGGATTTTGCTGACATGTACCAGAAACTGACCATTAAATACGACAACCTGTTTGAGACATCATTTCCCTATTCAGCTGGGATACATCAGGCTCCAACCGATGGAATGGAGCATCCGGAATGGCATTTACACATGCATTTTTACCCGCCGTTGTTGCGTTCTGCATCGGTAAAAAAGTTTATGGTTGGCTATGAAATGATGGCCAACGCCCAACGCGATATCACTGCTGAACAAAGTGCTAAGCGATTAAAAGAATTACCAACCAAACACTTTAAACACCAATGAAAAAAAAAGGAAAAATATTAGTAACCGGAGGAACCGGTTTTATTGGTTCCCATACCACCGTGGAATTGATTCAGCAAGGGTATGAAGTAGTAATTATTGATAATCTGTCGAATTCAGAGGCATTTGTGAATGACCGCATTGAGCAGATTACAGGAATCCGTCCAAAATTCTACCAATTTGATTTACTGGATCAGGCAAAATTGGATTCATTTTTTAAGGAGAATACCAATTTAATAGGGGTTATTCATTTTGCAGCTGCAAAGGCAGTTGGGGAATCGGTGCAAATACCGTTGCATTATTACCGCAACAACTTGATGCCCATGGTTAACCTGTTGGAGTTAATGATAAAATATAAGGTCGTAAATTTTGTTTTTTCCTCATCATGTACTGTTTACGGGCAACCCGATGAATTGCCGGTTACAGAAAATGCTGCAGTAAAACCGGCAGAATCGCCTTATGGATATACCAAACAGGTAAATGAAAACATACTGAAAGATACCATCCGTTCAGGTGTCAATATTAAAGGGATTGCTTTGCGCTATTTCAATCCAATCGGTGCCCACCATTCAGGTTTAATTGGTGAGTTGCCCCGTGGCATTCCAAGCAATTTGATGCCTTTTATAACCCAAACAGCTTATGGAATACGCGAACAACTGAGCGTTTTTGGCGACGATTACAATACCCCCGATGGCAGTTGCATCCGCGATTACATTCATGTGGTTGATTTGGCCAAAGCCCATATTGTGGCCATTGAGCGTTTAATTCATGAAAAAAATAGAAATAATTATGAAATGTTCAACATAGGAACGGGTAACGGATTTTCGGTTTTTGAAGTAATTAAGTCCTTTGAAAAGAGTACCGGTAAAAAGTTGAACTACAAAATAGTAGCCCGACGGACAGGCGATATTGAGCAAATTTGGGCTGATACCACCATTGCCAACAATGAATTGGGTTGGAAGGCAGAAAAGACATTGGATGAAATGACCCTATCGGCATGGCAATGGGAACAAAAATGCCGTGCTAAATAAACTTATGATTGATATAAAATATGCTCGAAATATGCTATTAACCCGCTTTATTCATACCTTAGCAAAGCGAATGGTATGAATGTGCGATGGGTGTTGGGTAGCAAAGCGGGAACCGAACAAAGTGAGCTCACGCAAGTAAACCCCTCCCGATTTTACATCGGGATAGCTACACCCAAAATTGGGATTATTTTTTCTCCCAATATTGAGGTGTAGCTTAATCGTCAGGATTATTAATGAATAATCCGGGTTAATACAATTGAAAAAACAAATCTACTATGGAAAAGGTACCATCATACAAATTGACGAATAAAAACGGTGTAACCGTCGAATTCCTGTCACAAGGGGGAAAAATAACATCTATCAAACTACCAGATAGTCAATCTTCAGTTGATATTATACTTGGTTACGATACCAATGAAGAGTTTCTGAATGGCGATTCATACTTGGGGGCTATTTGTGGCCGATTTGCAAATAGAATTGGAAACGGTACTTTCAAACTGGATGGAAAACAGATAAAATTAACCCAAAACGACCGTACCAATCACTTACATGGTGGAAAAATCGGTTTTAACCTTAAAAACTGGGAGGTATCACCTTTTGAGCTTACTGGTTATGAAAGTGCATTTAAATTATCCTTAATAAGTCCTGACGGGGAAGAAAATTATCCAGGAAACTTAAATGTAGAGGTAATTTATGCATTGAATAATCAAAATGAAATGCTTATTGATAGTAAAGCCACTACAGATAAAACAACCATCGTAAACTTAACCAGCCATCCGTATTTTAACTTGAATGGAGTAAGCAGCGGCAAAATATTCAATCATGTATTGGAAATAAATGCCCATTCATTCACTGTTTTGAGCGATGTTTCTGTTCCAACAGGTGAAATTCGAAAGGTGTCAGGAACTGATATGGATTTTAACCATCCAAAGAAACTGAGCGATGTTATTAACAGCAAATACCAACAGATTCATTTGGTTGGAGGGCTTGACCATAACTGGGTGATCAATAAAAAAGAAAAGGAAATGGCTTTAGCTGCCCGTATTTCGGAACCTGAAAGTGGGAGAGCGGTTGAAGTTTACACCACCCAACCGGGGATTCAGGTTTACACCGCCATGCATTTTGATGGCACCCAAGTAGGTAAAGGACTGATGCCATTTACTCCCTATTGTGCCATTGCTTTAGAGGCCCAAAACTTTCCCGATGCACCCAATCATGCAAATTTTCCGAATTGCATATTGAAACCCGGAGAAACGTACCATGAAAAAATAGTTTATAGGTTTAAGTTTTAATAAATTATGCCGATAAAGTGATATTAATGATAAAATGTATAAAAAAACACCCATTTTAATTTGAATTATTAAAATTATACCACATATTTGTAACGAATTTTAAAAAAGCAAAAATGAAAAACCTAGTTGGATACACTTCTTTTTATTATTTCTTTTATTTCTGTAGAAGTAGAACGGGGTTTTATGTGTGTAAAAAATAGAAACAGATATAACAAGAGCCCCGCCCAGAAGCGGGGTTTTTCATTAATTAGCAATCATGAGAAGTGAAAATTATAATCAAACAATTGTGAAAAAAGTAGCCATACAAGGAGGTTCCGGAGCATTTCATGAAATAGCAGCCCGATCGTTTTTTGAAAATAAACCGATTGATATTCTGTGTGCCGAAACTTTTGATGAGATTGTCCAGTTGGTTTCTGATAAAAAAATTGATTTTGGAGTAATGGCAATCGAAAATACGGTTGCAGGTAGTTTAATTCCCAATTACGCCTTGATACGTGAAGCCCCTGTAAAAATAATGGGAGAGCAGTATCTTAGGGTTAAGCAGAATCTGATGGCACTACCGGGACAAAAAATAGCCGATATAACCGAAGTGCATTCGCATTACATGGCCATTGCACAAACACGGAAGTTTTTTAATCAATACCCCCATATTAAATTGGTTGAATCGCCCGACACCGCCTTAAGTGCCCGCAAAATACAGGATAAGAAATTAGTGGGTAAAGGTGCCATTGCCAGTAATTTGGCCGCTGAAATGTACGGGTTGGAGATTTTGGCTGCGGGTATAGAAACCAATAAAAAGAACTATACCCGTTTTTTGATCCTTGCTAATCAAGACAGTGAACCGAATCCAGCATCAGAATGCAGCAAAGCTTCGTTGTGTTTTAGCTTACCCCACCATAAAGGAAGCCTTTCACAAGTTTTGAGTGTATTGGCCTTTTACGATAACAACCTGACCAAAATTCAAAGTATGCCCATTGTTGGGCAGGAATTCCGATACTTCTTTTATGTCGATCTTTCATACGACAATTTTGAACGATACCAGCAGAGTATTTCTGCCATTACCCCTTTGGTGGTTGATTTACAAATTCTTGGGGAATACAAATATGGAATTGAATCATTAGAAAACATTCATCATCAATAGAACCATGATAAAACCGGCACATCGGACCGAAATGGTCAATGAATACTATTTTTCGCTGAAATTGAAGCAGATTGAAGAGATGAACAACCATGGTCATGCGGTTATTAATCTGGGAATCGGTAATCCCGATTTATTGCCTCCGGTGAATGCACTCAATCTCTTGTCCCAAAAAGTTTTAGAATCAGGTGTTCATGGATACCAGAGTTATAAAGGTATTCCTGAATTGCGGCATGCCTTTTCCCGATGGTACTCCAATTTTTACCAGGTGCAGTTGGATGCTAATACGGAGATTCTCCCTCTTTTTGGTTCCAAAGAAGGTATTATGCATATTAGTATGGCCTTTTTAAATCCCGGCGATAAAGTGTTGATACCTAATCCGGGCTATCCAACCTATCGATCGGTTTCGCAACTGGTTGGAGCCGAATTGGTAGAATACGATTTGCTGCCTGATAATAACTGGTATCCCAATTTTGAGCAACTGGAAGCCCTTGATTTGGATAAAGTGAAAATAATGTGGGTAAATTACCCTCACATGCCAACCGGCCAGCCAGCCACCATGGAATTGTTTCAAAAATTGGTGGCTTTTGGTAAAAAGCACCAGATTTTGATTTGTAACGACAATCCTTATAGTTTTATACTGAACGACAAACCGTTGTCTATTTTATCGGTTCCAGATGCCATGGAAGTAGCCTTGGAATTGAATTCTTTGAGTAAATCGCACAACATGGCAGGTTTCAGGGTTGGCATGGTAGCTGGGAAAAGCGAATACATTGAAACTATTTTGAAAGTGAAAAGCAACATGGACTCCGGAATGTATAAACCGCTGCAGCTTGCTGCATCAAAAGCATTGGAAAATACCATGGAGTGGTACAAATCGGTAAATGCCCAATATATTGAACGCCGTAAATGGGTGTATCAAATATTCGATCTAATAGGGGCATCTTATGATGTCAAGCAAACTGGATTGTTCATCTGGGCCAGAATTCCAGATACGTACAAGGATTCTTATGCATTTTCTGATTTTTATTTGAATGGAGCAAAAGTTTTTCTAACGCCAGGATCTATCTTTGGTTCAAATGGAGACCGTTTTGCCCGCATTTCGCTTTGCAGTAATGAAGATCAACTTCAATTGGCATTGAATCGGATGAAAAGTATTATCGATGAATAAAATATAAATTCCACCTAAGTTGAGCGACTTGACCCCGAGGACTCGGGGGAAAAGCGCTTTACTTAGGTAAAACACCGACATAGCAATTGTTGTTTTTCACAAATTGAGTGAAACGAAAATTTGTGGAAACTTATAATTGTTCAGTCGATTGAGCAGATTTGTGGTAGCAAATCGCTCAATTTGGGTTCCAGTAATTGAAATAATTAGGTATGGTAATTACAATAATAGGATTAGGTTTAATGGGCGGTTCGGCCGCCATTGACTTAAAAAAAAGAGGTTTTGCTTCCCACATAATTGGGGTTGACACCGATTCAATCAATGCTAACGCAGCCCTTCATATTGGTTTTGTTGATGAATTGATGGAGATGGATGAAGCAATTGCAAAAGCGGAACTTATAATTTTGGCTATTCCAGCCGATGCAGCCATGAAAGTTTTGCCAAAAGTGCTTGATAAAATTGGAAAACAGGTAGTTACCGATATGTGTTCTACTAAAGGCACTTTGTTGGAGTGGGTAAAATACCATCCCAATAGGAAACAGTTTGTAGCTGCACACCCAATGGCCGGAACGGAGTTTTCAGGTCCATGGGCGGCCATTTCAGGCCTTTACGACAGCAAGGCGGTAATTATGTGCGATACCGAAGACAGTGATATCAGAGCAGTGGCAGTTACTAAACGGATGTTCGAAACCTTGAACATGCGGGTAATTTATATGAATGGGGCCAACCACGATGTGCATGCTGCCTATATTTCTCATATTTCCCACATCAGCTCCTTTGCTTTAGCGCTTACTGTGCTTGAAAAAGAAAAAAATGAAAAGCATATTTTCGATTTGGCCAGCGGTGGATTCGATTCAACAGTGCGCCTTGCCAAAAGTTCAGCCGATATGTGGACACCGATTTTTTCTCAAAACAAAGATAACGTGGTTACTGTTTTAACTACTTACATCAATAAACTCAAGGAGTTCCGCAAACACATTGAAAACGATGAACCGGAGAAAATAAGACAGCTCATTCAGGAATCGAACCGGATTAAAAAGGTTCTTTTCAGATAAAAGCGCGAGATAGATAAAATAAATAGTAATTTCAATTTTTAAACATTATGAACGCAATTCTCAATCAACCCTTTAAAAACTGGGGACTTCAAAATACCGATCGTCCGCTAATTATTGCCGGACCTTGCAGTGCTGAATCTGAAGAACAGGTAATGGATACAGCTCAGCAGCTTAAAGCGATGAACATCGAAATTTACCGAGCCGGTATCTGGAAACCCAGGACACGCCCCAATTCATTCGAAGGGGTTGGCAGTATTGGACTGGAGTGGTTAAGAAAGGTCCAGAAAGAAGTAGGAATGAAGGTTTCTACTGAAGTGGCCAATGTAAAGCATGTTTACGAAGCTTTGCGCTTTGGGGTTGATATAATATGGATAGGTGCCCGTACATCGGCAAACCCTTTTGCCATGCAGGAAATAGCCGATGCACTTAAAGGTGTGGACATACCTGTTTTTGTAAAAAATCCGGTAAACCCCGATGTGGAATTGTGGATTGGTGCCATTGAGCGAATTCAAGGAGCCGGAATTACCCGGGTGGGTGCCATCCACCGTGGTTTTTCAAGCTTTGATAAAACAAGATACCGCAATGTTCCCCAGTGGCAACTGCCCATTGAATTACGTCGTAAAATGCCAAATATCCCTATGTTATGCGATCCTAGTCATATTGGTGGACGCAGGGATATATTGCAGGAGATATCGCAAAAAGCCATGGACTTAAACTACGATGGACTGATTATTGAAACCCATTGCAACCCTGATAAAGCGTGGAGCGATGCCGCGCAGCAAATTACCCCAACGGAACTAGGAAAACTGTTAGGAAAGTTGGTTTTGCGTTCGTTGAATAGTGATAACCAAGAATTTATTCACAATCTGGAGGACCTGCGTCATCAAATCGATAAATATGATGATGAGTTGTTGAATATAATCGAAGAACGGATGAAAGTGGCTGAAAAGATTGGTATGTATAAAAAGAAAAACAATATTACTATTTTACAACCCGATCGCTGGAACGAAATTCTGGAAAAGGTGCTTGATAAAGGTAAAAAATATGATTTAAGCGATGAGTTCCTTGCCAATATTTTCAAGGCCATTCATCAGGAATCCATCAACAAACAGACTCATATCATGAATGAATAATTTCCAATTTTATTCACTATTTTTAAAAGTCTTCTAACAATTGATATTACAGCAAGTTAGCAAAACTGAATTTCTTTTATGCAAAAACTGATTATACATGGTTCCTCAAGTGATTCGCAGTTATTGGTAGGCGAAAATTTTGAAAATTTCCGGAATTACCTTCCTGCACATAAGCAAATCATTGTATTGACGGATGACAAAGTGAATTCTATCTATGGAGGTTCATTTATAGGTTTTCCGACTGTTGTGATAGGACAATCGGAAAAAGTGAAAACCCTTGAAACCATTGATGCCATTATCGAACAATTAATTACATTTAAAGCTGGCCGTGGTTCATTTTTATTGGCCGTAGGCGGTGGTATTGTATGTGACGTAGGTGGTTTTGTGGCATCAATCTATCAAAGAGGAATCCGGTTTGGATTCATTTCAACCACCTTACTTTCGCAGGTTGACGCCAGTGTGGGAGGTAAAAACGGGGTTAACCATCGGGGATTTAAAAACATGATTGGGGTGTTCAATCAACCCGATTTTGTAATTTGCGACCCTAATATGCTTAAAACGCTGAGTCAAGACGATTTGAGCTGCGGGTTTGCCGAAATTGTGAAACACACCCTCATTGCCGATGCCAATATGTTCAATTGGCTGGAGCAAAATGTCAATAAAGCCATCAGTTTGGAACCTGAAGCCATTGAAAAGCTGGTTTTCAATTCTGTGGCCATAAAAGCAGCCATTGTAAATAAGGATGAAAAGGAGCAAGGGGAACGCCGAAAACTGAATCTGGGACATACTTATGGACATGCGGTTGAAAAAGTGATGCACTTATCGCATGGAAAAGCTGTGAGTTTGGGATTGGTGGTGGCAGCCAAGCTATCTATGAAAAGGGGTCTTTTGGATAAACCATCGTATGACCGGATTGTAAACCTGCTTCAGAAATTAAATCTACCGGTTGAAATTATGGGAAATAAGCAGGAAATATTGGAAGCTTTGACCATGGATAAAAAAAGGGAAGGCAATTCCATTCATTTTATTTTGATGAAAGGAATTGGGGCGGTTGCTATTGAAAGCATTGGCATTGATGAACTGAAACAGATTTCACTATAAATGAATTGGAATGTTTTTTTTTATAAATATCTGAACTAAAATAGATTAAATCATGCTCTGTCGTTCCATAACTGCAAAAGGTTTCGAAAACATTAAAGAAGGAATTCAAGGTGCCGAAATGGCAGAAATTCGCCTTGAAAAATCATCGTTAACTATTTCTCAGATAAAGGAACTGTTTGCTTATCAACCAAATTTAGTTGCTACCTGCCGGCCTAATGAATTAAACAACATTCAGAGAAAAGAAATACTAAAAGCAGCCATCGATGGCGGTGCCAAATGGATTGATTTGGAAATTGAATCGGAAACCGATTATTGCTCTGAATTGGTAACTTATGCGAAAAATAAGGGCTGCAAGGTGATAATTTCTTATCACAATTATGATTTAACTCCCGATTCCAATACACTTGCCAAAATCATTGCCAAAGCATTCGAGAAACAAGCTGATTTGGTTAAAATTGCCACACAGGTCAATTCTATTTCCGATAATGTCCTTTTACTAAACCTGTATGGACAAAATACACCAATATTAGCAATTGGTATGGGCGAACTAGGAAAAATAACTCGGTTGGCAGCACTTAAGTTAGGGGCTCCATTTACCTTTGTCAGTTGGGAAAATGGAAAGGAAACGGCTCCCGGACAGATACAAGAAGAGGATATGAAATATTTGTTAAAATATTTATAACCAAATTATTACATTATTTAGTTAAATAAATGAATAAAGTAATTTATCCATCCAAAATTTCAGGAAGTGTAAAAGCTCCGGCTTCAAAAAGTTTTATGCAACGGGCTATTGCCTTATCGGTATTGGCCAAAGATGAAACCCTAATACAAAATCCATCACATTGTGATGACGCGCTTGCCGGACTGAATATTGCCAGTGCTTTTGGTTGTGATGTTTACGATAATGGCAACTTTATTTCAATCATTCCGAGCAACTTTAGTGCCCCAAAGCAACTGCATTGCGGCGAATCGGGTTTGGCCATCCGATTGTTTACCCCAATTGCTGCGTTATTTTCAAATGAAATAGAATTATTGGCCGAAAGCTCATTGTTAAAGCGTCCTGCCGATTTTATGACGGAACCCATGAAACAATTGGGGGTTTTCATTTCAACAAACAATGGTTTTCCACCAATAAAGATTAAGGGCCCAATAAAGCCGGGAACAGCATGGATGGACGGTAGTTTAAGTTCTCAGTTTCTTTCAGGTTTGCTCATTTCGCTTCCTCTTGCAAATGGAGATAGTTTGCTTAAAGTTGACAATTTAATGAGCATTCCCTATGTTGAAATGACCTTGAAAGCAATTGAGTCATTTGGTGGAATTATTGAAAACCATGATTTTAAAGAATTTTATATAAAAGGCAATCAAGCATATTCAGCTGGAAAGTATTTAATTGAAGGCGATTGGAGCGGAGCTGCCGGCTTGCTGGTGGCAGGTGCTATAGCCGGAAATATCCAAGTGGAATTACTGCAATCGGGTTCTTCTCAGGCCGATTATGCAGTATTAGAAGCTATTAAACAAACCGGTGCAACTATTGTGTCAAAAGATGATACTTGGGTTGTAACAAAACCTGAAAAACCTACATCTTTCGAATTTGATGCCCTGCATTGTCCCGATTTGTTTCCGGTACTCACTGCGCTAGCTGCCAATTGCCAAGGAACAAGTTCCATTAAGGGAGTTCACCGTTTAATTCATAAAGAAAGCAATAGAGGAGAAGCATTAAAGCAAGAGTTTAATAAAATTGGCATACGCATTGATTTTGAGGAAGATAAAATGTATATCACTGGTGGAAAAATTAATGGGGGAAAGGTGTTTGCCCATAATGATCACCGCATTGCCATGGCGTTATCACTGGCTGCATTAAATGCGTCAGCACCCATAATTATTGAAGGGGCCGAATGTGTTAATAAAACCTATCCCGAGTTTTATGCCGATATGATGAGTTTGGGAGTTAAAATGGATTCAATCAATTAAAATATTGAATATGAATAGTTTTGGTAGAATTTTTAAGGTACAGATATTTGGCGAATCGCATGGTTTAGGTGCTGGCATTACCATCGACGGCTGTCCGGCCGGCATTTCGTTGAGCGAAAATGATTTTGAACCGGATTTATCAAGGCGCAGGGCTGGAGCCAAAGGGACAACACCCAGAAAAGAAGCTGATTTACCTGAAATCATGAGCGGGATTTTCAATGGTAAAACCACCGGAGCCCCTATAACTATTTTTTTCCGGAACATGAATACCCGTTCGGGTGACTATGCCAACCTGGTGGCTTCTCCCAGACCCGGACATGCCGATTTTACTGGTAAAATTAAGTTTGGAGGACACAACGACTACCGCGGCGGTGGTCATTTTTCTGCCCGTTTGACAGTTGGTATTGTGGCTGCGGGCGTCATTGCCAAAAAAATGCTTCCAAACATTCAAATTTCATCCGTATTGGTGGAAGCCGGCGGTTCAACCAACATTGACCAAGCCGTTGATAAAGCAATAGCAGATCATAACTCTATTGGTGGCATTGTTTCCTGCAATGTTCAAGGGCTACCCGTAGGATTGGGCGAACCATTCTGGGATTCTGTGGAATCCCTCATCAGTCATGCTGTATTTGCCATTCCGGCCACTAAAGGCATTGAATTTGGAAGTGGTTTTCAGGCTGCAAAAATGACCGGTTGGGAACATAACGATAACATAATTGATGCCGCTGGAACAACCGATTCTAATTATGCGGGAGGAATCAATGGGGGCATTACCAACGGGAACAATTTGCTATTCCGTGTGGCCATTAAACCAACCTCAAGCATTGCAAAACCTCAAAAAACCATGAACTTTGAAAGCGGTAAAGTGGATGAACTTATTATTCAAGGCAGGCACGATGCCTGTGTGGCACTTCGTGTTCCACCCATTTTGGAGGCCATGACCGCCTTGGTATTGGCTGATTTAATGCTTTTAGAACAGCAAACGAAAAGAATTCTATAAGTATTTGACATTCATCCTTTCAAACAAAACCAGCCACTTAACTTTAATGGCTCTATTCTAAAGTATGATTGATTTATGTAAGTGATTAAAAATAAGGCAATAAGGTTTATATGGAATTGATATTGCACTTTCTACTAAGGTGAAAATTAAAAAATAAGGTTCTTTTGTCATAAAAAAACCTTATTTTCATTTTTGTTTACCTTAGGAATTGGGACAAATTAAACTTTACGTTTCTGGCTTTATAGTGTAATTCCATTCACCATGAAAT
>DYQV01000399.1 GCA_020719105.1 Rikenella microfusus | reverse complement strand
CAATATTGAGGTGTAGCTTAATCGTCAGGATTATTAATGAATAATCCGGGATAAAATACCTCTTGAAAGTAATTTGGTATGAAGAAAACAGGAATTTGCATCCATACTCTAATAGCTATTCGTTCAATTCCTTCAGAAAGGGCAGAAATGGTTAGTCAATTATTATTTGGAGAAACCTTTGCCATTGAGGAAGTTACAGGGAACTGGGTTCGAATTCTAAATGCAGCAGATAATTACGAAGGTTGGGTTGATAAAAAATTAGTGAGCTATTTGACCGAAGATGATTTTAATCAATGGAATTCAGTACAACACCAAAAAGTGAGTATTCCTTATACAACCATAACAGAAAATGATACATTAAAGCCAATAGTTGCAGGAAGTAATTTGCCAATTGCTGATCATAGTGGAACCTTCTCAATTGCCGGAATTAGATATACTTATCCGCATTCAGTGATAAAGGAAAAAAATGAGGAAATAACATTAACTTCATTGGCTAAAAAGTTTTTAAATGCCCCTTATTTATGGGGTGGAAAAAGCATCTTGGGAATAGATTGTTCAGGTTTTGTGCAGCTTGTTTACAGTATATACGGAATTAACTTGCCTCGTGATGCTTCAAAACAGATTGCTTTAGGTAAAACCATAAATTTTATAAGCGAGGCTAAACCCGGCGATTTGGCTTTTTTTGATAATGAAATAGGTGATATTGTGCATGTTGGAATGCTTTTGAGTACCCATGAAATTATTCATGCTTCGGGTTTCGTGAAAATTGAATCGGTCGATCATCAAGGTATTTTTAATCAGGAATCAGCAAAATATTCACATAAACTCAGGATAATTAAAAGAATTGTTATTTAAAATTGTAATCCAATGGCTCCTTCACTTATCATAAAGCTCATATTTTTTATAGCCATTGCCATCTTGGTTTTTTATATTGTAACTAATAGCCAAGAAAAAAAGGACGAAGAATCATGAGTTATACTTACAATTACTTTAGGCCGATGGTAAGCACCGATGTTGTGCTTTTTAAGAAAAATGATAATCAAATATCCATTTTGCTTATTAAAAGATTAAATCCACCTTTTAAAGACTGTTGGGCATTACCCGGTGGGTTTTTAGAGGAAGATGAATCGTTGCTTGATTGTGCCAATCGGGAGCTAAAAGAAGAAACCAATATTTCAGGAATTGAATTGGAACAGTTGTATGCCTTTGGTGATCCCGGGCGAGATCCCCGCGGTCATTGCGTTACCGTTGTATATTTTGGTTGGGTTAGTGATATACATTATGAACCAACAGCTGGAGATGATGCTCAAGAAGTTCAATGGTTTTCTCTTGCGGAGCTTCCCGTATTAGCTTTCGACCATAAAAAAGTTATTGAAATGGCTGAAAAGAGGATTAGATATCATGGATAACAAAAAACATGTTGCCCCGGCTTGAAAAATCCTGATTTTGATGTCTTGAAATACCTTAATAAACCTTCAATAATAAAAAAAGCTGCCTCTTTTTGGAAGCAGCTTACTAAAACGTAATCTATATTTATACCTTGAGCGCAGAAATATCTGCAAATTCTTCAGTTTTATATCCTCCTGCCAAAAGTTTACTTGAACAGGCCTTAAAGGCGTTAATAGTCCGTTCTACATCCTCCATGGTATGGGCCGATGTAGGAATAAGGCGCAGTAAAATATGTCCTTTTGGTATAACCGGATAAATGACTACTGAGCAGAAAATGCCATAGTTTTCGCGTAAATCTAAAATTAAATTAGTAGCTTCTATCACTCCACCATCCATCATCACAGGAGTAACCGGTGATTCGGTATGACCGATATTAAAACCATTTTCACGCAATCCTTTTTGCAAGGCTCTTACAATGGTCCAAAGCTTTTCGCGCAATGAATGGTCGTTTTGCAATAGTTCTAACCGTTTCAAAGCTCCCAATACCATTGGCATTGGTAGCGATTTAGCAAAAGTCTGTGAACGCATGTTGTAACGTAAAAAGTCAATTACATCGCTTTCCGATGCAATAAATCCACCAATACCGGCCATAGCTTTTGCAAAAGTGGAAAAATATAAATCAATATCTTTTTGAACACCAAAATGAGTTCCTACTCCAGCTCCTTTTGGGCCCATGGTTCCAAAACCGTGAGCATCATCCACTAACAAACGGAAGTTGAATTTTTCTTTTAGTTTCACAATAGCGGCCAAGTTGCCTAAATCGCCTTCCATTCCAAATACACCTTCGGTTATAACTAAAATACCTCCTCCGGTTTCGTTAACAATTTTAGTGGCAAACTGAAGCATTTTTTCACATTTTGCCATATCGTTGTGTGGGAAAACAAAACTTTTACCACCTTTCGATTTATGCAAAAATACGCCATCCATTATGCATGCGTGAGCTTCGGAATCGTAAACAATAACATCTTTACGGCCGGCAATGCAATCAATAATTGAAACCATACCCTGGTATCCATAATTTAATAAAAAGGCATCTTCCTTTTCAACAAATTTGGCTAATTTTTGCTCCAGTTCTTCATGGTATTTTGTTTGTCCTGACATCATTCGGGCACCCATTGGATAAGCCATACCATATTTTTGAGCCGCTTCAGCATCTACCTTGCGTACCTCTGGATGATTGGCTAGTCCGATATAATTATTCAGACTCCAGTTTAACACTTCTTTTCCACGAAACATCATGTGAGGATGAATTTCTCCTTCCAATTTTGGGAACGAAAAATATCCGTGACCTGCTTTTTGGTATTGTCCAATAGGGCCTCTGTTTACCTTTATTTTATCAAAAATATCCACAATAAATAGTTTTTGTTTTATGACACAAAAGTACTGGTTACTAAATGAATTCATAGTAGTAAAAGTACTTATAATTGCCTAGTGCCGAATTAAC
>DYQV01000039.1 GCA_020719105.1 Rikenella microfusus | reverse complement strand
AAACATTTATTTGATAAAATTACTTTTCATTTTTACAGCAAAATTAATTTACTTGATTTGACAAAAGATGAATACCTATTTTTATTGAATTAAAATTAGGTAATTAAAATAATTATTAGTATATTCAAATGTTAAAATAAAAAGTTAAGAATCATAAAATAAAAGGTATGGATCCAGTGTTGAAAAGCATATTAATAGTATTTGGAGTAGGAGTTCCGGTAGCAATTGTTGGGTTACGATTGTTATTCAAAGATTCAGTCTTTTTTAAAATTGGAGTACTTTGGGTAATAAATATTTTATACATAACAGTGAATACAAAACTGGCTATGGCTTTTCCGGAAAATTATCCTCAATTTATTGCATTACCTATCGGTTTGGGGGTTACATTTTTTTGCATTTACATAGTGATACGCATCATAAAAAAGCCGCTGCATGATTCGATTTCCAATCTGGTTAGTCTATCGGAAGGCAAAATACGTCTTGAACAAGATAAAGATTTATTGGAACGCAAAGATGAATTGGGGTTATTGGCTAATTCAATTAAAAAACTATCGGAAAAACTAAACGAAGTAGTTGTAAATTTTTACAAAGGTTCCGATGAAATTATTCAAGCCAGTCAGCATTTAATTGAAAATTCCCATGCCTTATCACAAGGTGCGAGCGAACAAGCCTCTTCAACTGAAGAGGTCAGTGCTACCATGGAACAGATTCTAGCTAACATTCAGCAAAATTCGTCCAATTCCAATGATGGCAATAAATTTATCCAGAACACGCAGGCAAAAATGGTAAAGGTTAAAGAAGCATCCGATCAAAGTTTGCAAGCCAACAAAGAAATTGCATCCAAAATTACTATCATAAACGAAATTTCGCAGCAAACCAACATGCTAGCTTTAAATGCAGCCGTTGAAGCAGCAAGGGCTGGCGAATACGGGAAAGGGTTTGCGGTGGTAGCCAATGAAGTTAAAAAACTGGCTGAGCGCAGCAAAACAAGTGCCGACGAAATAAACTCTTTATCGAGAAATAGTGTAGAATTAAGCGAACAAACCGAATATCTATTTACTGAACTTTCCAGTGAATTGGAACACACCGTTTCTATAATGAATGAGATTTCGGCAGCAAGTAATGAACAAAAAATTGGTGCAGAAGAAGTAAACAATGCTATTGCTGGATTAAGTCAGGTTACACAGCAAACAGCTACTTCGGCCGAACACTTGAACACCAATGCAAACACACTCACCGAGCTATCGGAAGATTTAAAACAAATGATTGATTTTTTTCAGATAAAATAATCAACTGATTCATTTTAGTTAGAGCTTAGAATACAAAAAATTCAATTTGCAAATATTCGTGCTCATATTCCCGACACAATTTACCCAAGTTATCAATTGCAGCAACAACTCAAAATAGCTACCTTCGCATAGTATCAAACAAAACCGCTATGAATGTTGAGATAGAAGCCACTTGGAAGGAAAATCTGCAACCGGAATTTGATAAAACCTATTTCAAGGAATTGGTTGCATTTGTTAAATCGGAATACCAATCAACAACAGTTTATCCATCTGGGAAACTCATTTTCAATGCGTTTAACCTTTGTCCGTTCCATCAGGTAAAAGTGGTAATCATTGGGCAGGATCCTTATCATGGTCCCGGTCAGGCTCATGGGCTATGCTTTTCGGTGCAAGATGGAATTCCTTTTCCTCCGTCGCTGAGGAATATTTTCAAAGAAATAGACAACGATTTACACATTCCAATCCCTAAATCGGGCAACTTGACCCGTTGGGCGCAACAAGGGGTTTTCCTTTTAAATGCTACCTTAACAGTGCAGGCCAATCAGGCAGGTTCACATCAGAAAAAAGGATGGGAACCCTTTACCGATGCAGCCATTAAACGAATTGCAGACGAAAAAGAACATGTGGTGTTTATTCTCTGGGGCGCTTATGCCCAAAGGAAAGCTGATATGATTGATAAAAGCAAACACCTGATTTTGGAATCGGTGCATCCATCGCCACTTTCAGCTTCACGTGGATTTTTTGGAAACCACCAATTCAGCAAAACCAACGAGTATCTTTTATTTCATAAAAAAGAACCCATACAATGGTAACAAAAAAGCCATCTCATAAAATATAAGATGGCTTTTCACTTTCTTTAAACAGTTCTATTTCTTATACATCCCTAAATTTTTCAACTCAAAGTTTTGGATGTAATACATTCTTTTTTGGTTCTCTGCTTTTGCGGTACGAGCCATCAATTCAGCAAATTTTTCAAATTCAGCGTCACGCATGGTATCGTTCAGCAATAAGTAAACCATGATTATATGTCCAGCCATTTCAACCAACCTGCGGGCATGAAAATCAAGATAATCGTTATTCTCTTCCTTACCATTCACTTCATTTACTAAGGTTACAGCTTTTTCATACTGATCGGTCATCTCAATTACATCACGACGGATATAATCTAAATCGGGACGGAGTTCCTGAGTTTCATAATCGCGCATTTGTTTCAAATAAACTCCGGTGGTTACCCCACGGATAGCCGCAACAACCTGTAATTGTGTGGTTCCTTCGTAAATATTGGTAATACGGGCATCGCGGTAAATACGCTCAATTGGATAATCCTTCATATACCCTGAACCACCATGTATTTGCAATGAATCGTAAGCTACCTGATTGCAATATTCGCTGGCAAACAGTTTAAGTAATGGCGTATAAACATCGGCTAACCGTTGATAGGTCTTTAATTCTTCGCGTTCCACCTTATCCAATGTGCGCTCAGTTGCTAAATGACTGTATGTCTTATAAACATCAACCAAACGGGTTGTTTCATAAAGCAAAGAGCGGCTAGCTTTCACTTTAACTTCCATGTCGGTTAGCATTTCATATACGGCAGGAAATTGTATGATGGGTTTACCAAACTGTGCGCGCTCTTTGGCATAGGCTAAGCCTTCGCGGTATGCTGCTTCAGCAATTCCAACGGATTGTGCGCCAACACCTAAACGGGCTCCATTCATCAGCGACATTACATATTTTATCAACCCAAGTTTACGATCACCAACCAATTTTGCAGGGGCATTTTTAAATACCAACTCGCAGGTAGGTGAGCCTTTTATTCCTAATTTGTTTTCAATCCTACGGACAGTCATGCCGCCATGAGCTTTATCATAAACAAAAAGTGATAACCCACGGCCATCGGTAGTTCCATCTTCTGATCGGGCTAATACTAAAGAAACATCGGCATCCCCATTGGTGATAAACCGTTTTACCCCATTTAACATCCACTCTCCACGCTTTTCGTCGTAACTTGCTTTAAGCATTACCGCTTGCAAGTCGGAACCAGCATCGGGTTCTGTTAAATCCATGGCAGCAGTGGCTCCTTTATGGAATCGTGGTAGAAAATCATTTTTCAATTCTGCTGAAGCAAATTCATTCAGTGTTTCGGCGCAATCCTGCAATCCCCAAATATTTGCAAAGCCGGCATCGGCACGCGACACCAATTCGGCAGCCATTACATAAGGAACCATTGAAAAATTTAATCCACCGTATTGTCTTGGAAGCGACATTCCAATCAAACCGGCATTAGCCAATGCTTCATGGTTTTCCTGAGTACCTCGTGCATATTTTACACGGCCATTAATAACCTCAGGTCCTTCGTGGTCAACCGATTCGGCATTGGGCCCGATAATTTCACCACAAATATCGCCCACTATCTCAAGCACTTTGTCGTAGCTATCTAAAGCATCTTCAAAATCGACCGGAGCGTATTCGAACTTGTCTTTATCCACAAAATTATTTTCCTTTAATGCAATAATCTTCTTCATTAAAGGATGATCCAGGTGGAATTTTAAATCTTTATTATCTAAATAGAAATTAGCCATCTCTTTGAAATTTTAATGAATTAACGAATGATTCCCTAATTATTTCGAATGTTTACGATATGCCTCAATCAATCGGGGAACAACTTCACTTACATCACCGGTGATATTGTAATCGGCAATTTTTGTAATGGGTGCTGTTGGGTCGGTATTAATTGAGATTATCATTGCCGACTCTTCCATTCCGGCGGTGTGTTGCACCTGACCCGAAATTCCACAAGCAATATACAACTTTGGACGCACCGTAACACCGGTTTGTCCTACTTGCCGTGCATGATCAACATATCCTGCATCAACAGCAGCTCTTGAAGCTCCCACTTCTCCACCCAATACATGAGCCAGTTCATATAACAATTTAAAATTTTCGCGCGATCCAACACCATAGCCACCCGACACAATAACCTGCGACTTTTTAATGTCAATTTTTCGGGGTTCCATGTGCCGCTCAATTATTTCAACCGCAAAATCAACATCGGTAACCACCTTATTTACATCAATAGCAACCACTTTACTTTTATGGTTTTTATTGATGATTTCTTTTTTCATCACACCTTCACGCACCGTAGCCATCTGGGGACGACAATCGGGATTTATAATGGTAGCAATAATATTACCACCAAAAGCTGGCCGTATTTGGTACAACAGGTTTTCATATACCTTGCCCTCTTTCTTGTCTTCGTGGTTTCCAATAACCAAACTGGTGCAGTCGGCGGTTAATCCTGATTTAAGAGCCGAAGAAACCCTAGGACCTAAATCGCGTCCTACGGATGTGGCACCAAAAAGTGCAATTTGGGGTTGTTGCTTTTTAAATAAATCAACAATAATTGTGGTAAAAGGCAGGGTTAGGTAGAACTCCAGTCTTTTATCGTCAGCTACAAAAATAGTATCAGCTCCATAAGGGGCAATCTCGCTTTCAATTCCTTCGAGTTTACTTCCAATCACTATGGCTTCCAGGTTACATTTCAATTCATTGGCCAGGCTGCGCCCTTTGGTTAGCAATTCCTGACTTACATCGGCAATTTTGCCTTCGTCTATTTCGCAAAAAACAAATATATTGTTCATGTTACATCCAATTTAAAATCTAAAAATCACTATTAACCCAGCGTGTGGTTAGCCACTAACTCGCCCATTAACCAATCCAAATCCTTTTGGTCAGCCGTCAATTGTTTAGCATCTTTTGCCGCAAACACAACATTTTCAATGGCTTTAACTTTTGTTGGTGAACCAGCAAGTCCTAACCAATTGGTATCGGCTTCCACATCGAGCACGCTCAATTCAGGGATTCTCAAATACGGGCGATCTTCGTGAAGTTTATAATAATCTTCAACAGCACTTTGCAATTCCGTCACCGTTTTGGCATGTTTAAATTTCATTAAATGCTTTGCATTGCGAGGCCTACATTCAGGAGCTGTTGCATTTACAGTTATTAAACAGGGCAGCGGAGCCGTTACGGTTTCAATACCACGCTCTAATCGTCGTTGTATGGTGATTTTGTTCTTAACTATTTTATCAACATGTTCGGCATAGGTAACCTGTGGCAATCCAAGTTTTTCAGCTACCTGAGGTCCAACCTGCGCCGTATCACCATCAATTGCCTGACGACCGGCAATAATTAAATCGAAATTTATCTTTTTGATTGCGCACGATATGGCATACGATGTAGCCAAGGTATCCGATCCGGCAAAAGCCCTATCGGTTAATAAATAACCCTTATCGGCACCGCGGTACATGCCTTCGCGGACAATTTCAGCAGCACGTCCCGGACCCATGGTTAATAGGGTAACTGTTGTTCCAGGATAGTTATCTTTAATTCGTAAGGCCTGTTCAAGCGCATTAAGGTCTTCCGGGTTAAAAATAGCGGGAAGGGCCGCCCGGTTCACGGTACCATCAGCTTTCATGGCATCCTTACCAACATTGCGGGTATCGGGAACCTGCTTGGCAAGAACAATGATCTTTAATCCTTTCATAAATAACACTTTTTGAATTGAAACGCAGCAAAGATAAATATTTTAGTGAAAGTTCAAGGGACATTTTCACCCTATTGCACATTCCGACTCTTTGTGTGTATTCAAAGAATTATTCCAATTTTGCGGGGAAAATGAATTGAGCATAACATTACTAATCAATTATATACGTTATGCAATTCTTTAGTAAAAGATGATACTCTTTGAAAAAGATATATGTTTTTATTCCGCTTTTTGTATCAAAAAACAATTTACAATTGCTTTTTAAAAACAATAAAAATCTGAATACCAGTAGTTTATTTTATATTTAGAACGAATATAAATTACTTACCTGTGCCTTTTTCAATGATTTTTTTCAATGCCCCTGATTCCGGATAGAACTCAATTCCATACTGATTAGTAGAAAGATAATCATTGGGAAGGGGAATTACTTTACCTTTTTGTGCTACTTGCATTTTTTGTTGTGCCAGCATCAAATCAGCTAACTGAAGCGAAACAGAAATCATTCCCGGAATGCGATAGTACAATCCATATTTGACTGGTACCGGATTTTTTGTTGAATTATCCATGGTTTGAATGGTTAAATCAGGCACTCTTCCCACAACTTCCGATCGCAATAACAAGGGTTTAAAATCGCTTTTCCGGACATCGGGCTTTGAATTAACAATACCTGAATTCGGTGAAAACCATCCTAATATTTGCTGTTCTGATTCAATATTAGCTTCCGGTTCTACATTGAAATAATAGTTAATATCACGGGTCTGGGTTTTACCTATGAATAATTCCAAGTATTTATTTTCCAACTGCTCTAATTCATTTACCATCACTTGCATTGCGGGTCCTTCAACAGCAAACGTCTCATCTTTTAAACCTACTAATAGCTTTAAACGACGTTTGCGGAGTTTCCGGATAAAATCTGCGGCCTCTTTGGCATTATTCTCTTCCGAAGTAGGTACTAACTTGCTAATGGTAACAGGTACTTTAACATGAGTTGAATCAGTTTGCTGGGTTTTAAAGGAAGTTTCATCTTTTTCTTCAACAAAAGGACTGGCTCCTAAATCGTAGAAATAAAAAGGGTCGGGTTCTTTTTGAGTGTTAATCACCAAATTTTCCTTGATTTTATAATCAGCAACTGAATAAGGAAGATTACAGCCAAGAATAACACCATCGGAATTAAGCTGCAATTCAGGCATATTAAGATATCCTGTGCAACTTATACAATAAAAACAACTGGAATCAGGGTAACTATTTTTTTCAAAATTGATGTCTGCAATTTCGTATGAAATATTTTCAGAATGTATTATTCCATCGGTAATATTTAAATACTTCTCGGCATAGTTTGCATAAGGTCCGGGCAATAGTTGGGTCTGTTTTAATTGAATGGTTATATGAATGGTGTTTTTTGGCAGTGCATACATCAATTGATGTCCATCAACGGATAATTTTGAATTAACTGGGCGGACTTCACAACTTGCTGTTTCAGGCTTTTGTGAAAAAATTGGCATGGCAAAAATTAAACCGCCTACAAGTATAAGAAGGTGTTTATTCATAGGTTATTGATTCATAATTTTAGTTTACTCTGCTAAAATAATACGTTTTTCTATTAAAAACATAAATCCTAGTTATAATCAGTTGATTGCTCATTTCAAAAATTTTACAACCCAACTAACTCATTTTGTTTTTCATTCTTTCAACGATAAGAACGCTTTTCCTAAACATTTTATGATATCCGATGCAATTAAAGAATCTTCACCAACTTTTTTGGATGCAAAATCGCCAGCAAGTCCATGCAAATAAACTCCAAGCAAAGCAGCATCCAGTGGTTGATATTTTTGTGCCAGTAAAGATAAAATAATTCCTGTCAATACATCACCGCTTCCACCAGTTGCCATACCCGGATTCCCCGTTGAATTGAAAAATACCATTCCTTCGGGAGTCGAAATACTGGTGTTAGCTCCTTTTAAAACGATTATAACTTGATGCTTTTTTGAAAATTCCAATTGTGTCTGCATTCTGGAATATCCCGAATCGTGAGTATGGGTTAATCGATCAAATTCACCAGGATGTGGTGTTAGAATAGAATTTAAAGGAATCATATCGAGCCAATTGGGGTTCTCCGCTAAGATATTAATTGCATCCGCATCAATAACCATGGGTGTTTTATGGTTTTCCATTAATTTCATAAAAGCTTTTTGTATGGCGGGTTTAGTTCCAATGCCAGGCCCTATTCCAATGGTGCTAAATTGCTTTAGGGATTTAGCACTGCAATATTCTAATTCCGTATCATCGATAAACAGCATAGCTTCAGGTACCGCGGTTTGAAGTATATGATAAGATGATTGAGGAACATGAACGGTTAACAAACCAATCCCTGAACGAAGACATGCCCTGGCGGATAATATAGCTGCTCCTGATTTTTGGTAACTCCCTGCAATCAGCAAACCATGTCCATAAACTCCTTTATGCGAAAACTTTTGCCTTGATTTCAATAGCTTTTTTGCTTCTCCTAAATCAAACAACTCATAATTGGTGTCTACTAAATTCATATAATCCGGATGCAATCCAATATCCAGAACTATCCATTTCCCTACATATTGGTAATTTTCAGCAAACATAAAAGCCAATTTGGGTACTTGAAAGGTAAGTGTGAAATCAGCCTCTACGACTGCTCCACCTAAATTAAAAGGTGCATCGCTACTCAAACCCGAGGGAATATCGATAGCCACTATTTCAGAAGTATTACGATTTATAAAATCAATCAATAGGGCCCAATATCCTGTTACGGAACGCGATAAGCCGGAACCAAAAATTCCGTCTATGATTACTGTATCTTCAGGTATAAAAGGGAATTCATCGGACTCATTAATATAAATTACCGGAATCTCAACCAATTTATTCAAACTTTGTAAATTGGTTTCACAATCAGTCGTCAATGTTTTGGATATAGTAAGTACAAATACCTGAATAGAAGTAAATCCTCCCTCATAAAGCAGTCGGGCCAAAGCCAAAGCATCGCCTCCATTATTACCATTACCGGCAAACAAATAAATAGGTTGGGTCAATAAATAATGATTTTTAATCCATTTAAAAAGCTCATTCGCTGCACGTTCCATTAATTGAATAGAAGGTATGGGTTCATTGGATATTGTATATGCATCGGCTTGACGGATTTGCTCAACGGTTAATATCTTCATAATCTTTTAGCAATTAATAGGTTTTCTTATACAAAGATTCTGTATAAATTTAACTAAATAATGGTTAGAGTTGGTTAAACACAGGAAAAATTCAAATTTGCATTCCTTAATTAATGTTGGCACATAACATTCCCCAAATTTATCAAGTCGCTTTTAGTGAAGCATCGGCCGCATTAAAATGTTTTGCAATAGAATTTGAATGATTGGTCAGCAAGAAAAGATTTCTATATTTGCCTTTATTGAATTATAAAGAAATATTAACTAAAAAATTATAATTATGTTTAAAGGACATCCCAAAGGACTTATTGCTGCAGCACTTGCTAATATGGGTGAACGATTTGGTTTCTATACCATGATGGCTATTTTAGTTCTGTTTTTAATGGCTAAATTCAATTTAACAGGAACTGAAGCGGGTGCTTTATATTCCATTTTTTATGGTTCCATTTATATTTTAGCTTTAGTTGGTGGTATTATTGCCGATAAACTCAGAAACTATAAAGGGACTATCATTGTCGGGCTTATTATTATGGCAGTTGGTTATTCTTTGATGGCCCTGCCGGCCCTTATTTCAACTAAATATATTGCATTAGGGGCTTTATTGGTTATTGCATTTGGTAATGGATTGTTCAAAGGTAATTTACAAGCGCTTGTTGGTCAAATGTACGACAACGATCAGTACCGTAACAAAAGAGATTCCGGGTTCCAAATTTTTTATATGTTCATCAATATTGGAGCTATGTTTGCCCCTTTCTTAGCAAGCTGGGTAAGAAATACTTTTGTGAAGATGCAAGGATATGCTTATAATGCTGAGTTACCCGGTTTATGTCATCAATTCCTTGGTGGAAAAATGTCAGAAGAAGTTGCAGCCGGTAAATTTTCGGAATTAGCTAAAACTGTTTCTGATGGAGTTGCTCCAGCTAATTTATCAGACTTTGCTACTGGTTATCTAAATGCTTTCAATACAGGGTTTCACTATGCCTTTTTAACAGCTGTTGTTGCAATGGCAATTTCATTAGTTATTTTCCTTGTAACTAAAAAAACATTGCCAACTCCAAAAGCAAAAGTAAAAACTGTTTTGAACATGACTGCTGAAGAAATAAAACAAGATGCAACAGAAATCAAACAGAGGATTTATGCTTTATTAGCGGTATTTGGTATCGTAATATTCTTCTGGTTCTCATTTCATCAAAATGGTCTTACTCTTACCATGTTTGCAAAAGACTATACCTTTTTAAGTGGTATTTTTGGATCAGCAGAAATATTCCAATCTGTTAATCCTTTTTTAGTTGTATTCCTTACCCCTCTTATAATATTCATTTTTAATTTTTTAGAAAAAAAAGGTATTGTTCCTTCAACACCTAAAAAAATAGGTATGGGTATGGGTATAGCCGCTTTAGCATTTATTGTTATGTCATTAGGATCAATCGGCTTACCATTATTTAGTGAATTAACCGCACAAGGAGGACTTGATGCTTCATTAAAAGTAACACCTTGGTTATTATTCGCAACTTACTTTATATTAACTGTAGCTGAATTATTTATTTCACCGCTTGGTATTTCATTCGTATCAAAAGTAGCTCCAGCACATATGCAGGGATTAATGCAAGGTGGTTGGTTAACTGCAACAGCCGTTGGTAATTTCTCATTGTTCTTAGGTGCTATGATGTATGACAATATAGCTATCTCTATTACTTGGGGCGTTTTTGCAGTTGTTTGCCTGCTTTCAATGTTAGTAATGCTTGCAATGGTTAGATGGCTTGAACGGGTTGCCAAATAGAACAAAATATTTTCTTTAAAAATGGCTGCCACAGTGGCAGCCATTTTTTATTTCTATTATTTTTAAAAAATTTGTATCATATTTGATAGTTCACTCGTCACAAACTGGAAATTTAAAAAAATACAACTATGACACAACAGCAAAAAAAATGGATAATAATTGGAGTAATTGTTTTGGTGGTAATATTCCTAATTTCAGGAGTAAAAAACAGCTACAATAAAATGGCTACCATGGATGAGCAAATAACCGGCAACTGGAGCCAGGTTGAAAACGTGTATCAAAGGCGCGCCGACCTGATACCTAATTTGGTAAATACAGTAAAAGGATATGCTGCCCATGAAAACCAAACCTTTACTGAGATTGTTGAAGCGCGAGCTAAAGCAACCAGCGTTAACATCACTCCTGATAAACTGGATGCTCAATCGTTGCAAGAATTTCAATCGGCTCAAGAAGGGTTGAGCTCTGCTTTAGGTCGTTTGATGGTGGTGGTTGAAAACTATCCCGACTTAAAAGCGAACCAAAATTTCAGGGATTTACAAGCTCAACTTGAAGGAACTGAAAATAGGATTACTGTTGAACGCAGAAACTTCAACGAATCGGTACAAGCCTATAATGCATTCATCCGTATGTTCCCTAAAAACATTTATGCAATGATATTTGGGTTCGAAAAGAGAGATTATTTTAAATCCTTGGAAGGTTCTGAAAAAGCTCCTGAAGTAAAATTCTAATACTTGCAAAATAGCCCGTAATCTTTTACATATAAGAGATTACGGGTTAAAATATTTTCAAAATTCTATCAATCATTTCATATCTCAATTAAAACACAATAAAGTGAAACCAAACGATTTTTTTAACGCAGAAGATAAAGCAAAAATAGCCGGTGCAATTAAAGCGGCGGAATTGAATACTTCCGGAGAAATTAGGCTGCATGTTGAAACCCATTGTAAAACTGATGTTTTAGACCGCGCTGCCTTTATTTTTAGCCAATTGCACATGCACAAAACTGAAGCGCGAAACGGAGTTTTGTTTTATTTGACGCTTGAAGATAAAAAGTTTGCCATATTGGGCGATATTGGTATTAACCAAAAAGTTTCCACCGATTTTTGGAATTCAATTAAAGAGAACATGACCGCTTTTTTTAAAGATGGAAAAGTTTCAGAAGGGTTAGAAAAAGGAATCTTAATGGCTGGTGAACAACTTAAACTCCATTTCCCATACAAAGATAATGACGTGAATGAACTATCGGACGAGATTTCGTATGGTAAATAATTGTTAACCTACACAAAATTGAAATATGAAAAAGTTATTTTTACTAAGTATCGTCGCGTTGTTCAGTTCTTTTTTGGTTTCAGCGCAAACCGATATTTTTTCAAAACCCGCTAAGGAACAATTAGTAGTCGATCAAGCCGGTGTATTTACAGAACAGGAAATAACTCAACTTAAAGAGAAACTTCACCAATTCAGTAAAGAAACTTCAACACAAGTTTTAATTTATACAACACCAGACTTGCAGGGTTATGATGTGGGCGATTTTGCACAACGATTGGGTCAGTCCTGGGGAATAGGTTCTAAAGAATTTGATAACGGTATTGTAATAGTTTTCAAACCGAAAAACAGTGAACCCGGTCGTATTACAATACAAACTGGTTATGGCATTGAGCCTCTAATTCCAGATGCTGTGGCCAATCAAATTATCGATAATGAAATGATTCCGGAATTCAAAAATGGAAACGTTTTTAACGGATTTAATAAAGCCATTGATGTATGCATCTCACTTACAAAAGGGGAATTTACAGCCGCCAATTATGAATCGAAAATAAAAAAATCGGAGAATATCGGTGGTGCCGTATTCATTTTAATTATCTTCTTAATTACGGTATTTTCACTCATCGGAAAATCGAGAACTGGCAGGCATTATAATGCGGGTACTAAAAGCAATTTACCTTTATGGGCGGCCTTATTCATGCTCGGTAGCGGATCGCATAGAGGCTCCGGTTTTGGCGATTTCTCATCCGGATCAGGAAGCTTTGGAGGTTTTGGTGGCGGAAGTTTTGGTGGCGGAGGAGCCAGCGGCAGTTGGTAGAAAACAATTCAATCATAAGCCGTTGAAATCAATTTTTGAATACAAATGCTGATAGCAAAAGAAAAAAGGACATCAAATATTGGCGAATACTTTTTGTACATGTATCAAGTGGAAGATTTGCTGCGTGCGTGCCAATTTGAATCAGAGCTAATTCAGGAACATTTAATATCGCACTACAATACTGATACCCTGACAAAGTCACAAATAAATAATTGGTATTTGGGATTATCGGAATTAATGGTTGAAGAAAAGTTACACAAAACCGGGCATTTAGGTTTTATACATAATTTGTTTGATGAGGTTTTTGATTTTCATAAATATCTTTTACAAAACAAAGATTATAGTATCTATCAGCAAACTTATAAAAAATGCGCCCGTTCCATATCGCAATTGAAGCAAAAATATCCAGAAATTACTAATGAAATACAACTAATGGTCAATGCTATTTATGGAATTTTTGTGTTGAAATTAAAAAAGCAGGTAATTTCAAAGGATACCCAGCAATCTTTAGCTCTTTTTGCCAGTTTGCTTTCTGATTTATCAAAAAAATTCAGTGATTATGAAAAAGGCGCATTGAAAATTGAATAGATCTAACCCGGATTATTCATTAATAATCCTGACGATTAAGCTACACCTCAATATTGGG
>DYQV01000038.1 GCA_020719105.1 Rikenella microfusus | reverse complement strand
CGTGGATAAAGTATTTTGTTTTATAAACGAATGTTTTAAATTCAGTTGCCCTGATTATTTTACACAACTCACTAACATAGATTTAACCTAAAATATTTAATCTCATGTAACTATAAAGTACGATCATTTATTTGTCATCTATGTCTAGAATAAAACCTTCCATACCTGCAATTTCATCATTTTCATATACAGGATTCACTGAAAGAAAATGTTTTTTTAAGGATCCATCTTTACATTTTCTTATTACCATCATGTTTGACATGGGCTTGCCCTGTAATACATTGAGTACAATATCATCTAACTCTTTTAAGTTTTCTTTATCTCTCGATAATGAATAATGTTTACCAATTATTTCATCTTTACTATATCCATAAAGGTTTAACCAAGCTTCATTTACGTCCTCGTAGTATCCATTGGTATTTATTCTATAGTAACCTGCCACACTTTTTTGAACTGCGCTTTTTAGGTGTTCTCTGTTTTCTTCATCTTTATCAACATGTACTTCTTCCCAACCGGTTAACATTGCTTTTATGCTTGTTAGTGGAGTTTCACCAGTAGTAGTTAAATATACATGAATTATTATAAACACAATAAGTAAAAATGCACCTAAGGTATGTAATACAGCTACTGTGTTTAATCCGCCATGGTCAAGCACTGTATTTGGCGACATATAATACAAAAATAAGAAGCCTGAAATAACTTGAACAGGAATTACAATGAGCTTTAGTCCTAAATAGGTGAAACGTTGTAAGGGATTAAATTTATTGTAAATTGTTTTGTGAGTAGGATGCGGAGCACCCTTGAATATTCCAAATATATAGTAATTAATTTGGGCTTTCATGTATTTGGTGGTAGGGACGTACTGTCTCCACTCACCAGTTACGAAATGCCAGAAAATGGCAAAAATTATTAATATTAAAAATGCCCAGGCTGCTAAATTATGCCAGTTAACTGCGTTTTCAAAACCAAAAATGTGATAGGAGCTATGAACTTCAAATCCGGTAAGGACCAGAAAAAATATAAGTAACGCCTGCGACCAATGCCAAAATCTTTCAAAACGTCCGTATATATATGTGCTTTTCTTCATGTTAAGTTTATTTATAATTCTGTTTTATATTTATATGATTAAGTAGCAAATTTCAAATGATTTTAATGTTGCACTTTTATATATCGGAGTATACTGTGCACCAATACACCACCAATAGCGGCTAATATTAATAATAATCCAAATTTATCAACCTTATTATTGTTATCTCTTCCCACCAGGTAAAATCCAGTTAATGAAGCAAGTCGTCCTTCATGTGCATGGCAATCGGCACATTTTAAGGCTTCGTACCGCGATGAAACCATGTGGTTTATTGGCCAGTACATTTCAGTTTTAATAAAGGTATATTCACCGCTATAGGGTAATCCAACAGAAGCCATTCCAACTTTAGATGCTTCATTCCAGTTAAAACCTTTCCAATATGCAGCACTGTCTTTGCCAAAAAGGTGAGGTACTATTACTATTTTATTAATTGGATCAAAAATTTGTTTTCCACGGTGAACTTTAACAGGAATTATTTTTGAATTGGGATCGTTGTAACTGCCTAATAATTCATTTAGTTTTACAGTTTGTGCAGTATCATCAATTATATCGCCAAGTAAATATTGTTTGGCATTACCATTGAACCAAACATACTCAGGTGTTACATTTTTTTCCCAAATAAAATTACCCTTCATACTTAGATATGTAACTATTCCATTGCTGTCTTTTTCTGTTATTTTGCTTCCATCGGCATTAAGTTTGCCTGCAGTTGACCAGTCCCAATACATTTTTGTGGGGGCATCCTTTGCGTAGGTTGGAATGTGGCAGGTTTGGCAAGCAATTTTGTTTGCATGCATATTAATTCGCTGATTTTCGTGAGGTGAATCCGAATGACACTGCTGGCAAGTTGTTCTGTCCTTATTGTCGGATGAAACAGAATACATTTGGCCTTGAATGTTATGTTGCTTTGTTAAATGGCATGCGGTACAATTCATATTTTGGCCATCTGTTCCCATATGAATATCAACCTCTCTTTTTGTATTTGTAAGTACCTTTTCAAGGTCGCCATGTTTTACGTTATTACCTCCGCCTCCAGAATAGTGGCACGAACCACAGTTCTCGCGTTTGGGCATACCTACATTCTGAGCAATTAAATTGTAATTGGGAACAGTAAATTTTTCACCTTCAAAAACAATATCTTCACCAACAGGATAACCAGCAGTTGATGGGAATTTTTTATACGTTCCTGTTTGGTCGTGGCAAACTATACAGTCAATATTTTTTTCTGCCGTAAAATCAAAACCCTTATCGTCCCAACCATAACCTATATGGCAGCTTGTACATCGAGGTTTGTTTGTTTCAATTCCAATACAAAAATTGTTAATACTATTTTTTTTCCCAAATTCAACAGTATCGCCCTTTTCATTAATAACCGTCCGGCTCCAGTTCCAATGCGAAGTATGCATTATTTCTTGTCCGGTTTTGTTATGACATGATAGACAAGCTACAGTAACTTCCTGAGGCTCATTAAACTCTTGCTGCAAAATTTTAAATTTGTGATGATTGGCAGGTTCCGGTAAGGAGTCATTTTTATAGTTATAAATTTTTACCGAAATAGCTTCATTATTTTCTCTATTTGACTTTACCAGAAGTATTGCAATTACCCAAGGTAAAAGCACGATAACAAATAGGAGTAAAACTTTAACAAATTTTTCTTTTTTAGTAACAGTCATGTGTAATTATTTAAATTTTTGAAATATGTTTTTCATTCGCTATAAAAAATTGGCACTATTTTTTTTCAAGAATAGTGTCAAATGGAAAGAGGCGATAAAAGATAAACCACACTCATTCGGTATGTATCTGTTTAGTTACTCAGAAGTTAAACGGTTATAAATAGAGAGCAAACAATTTTAAGCATGCTCAATCGTATTTATTATTATAATATGGCAGTTCATAAAGGCAGCAAAAAAATGCTTGCCTACTCTATTTTATGATTCTTTGCTGTAAATATGAATACCAAATGGATTTTTAATATACTCGCGTAATTTACGGCTTTCAATTTCAGAGTTTTCTAATACAAGTTTAATTAAATCACCAATGGAAACAATACCTACAATATTCCCATTTTCGATGATGGGAATATGTCGAATTCGTTGGTTAGTCATTATATTCATTAATTGTTGTGGAGTATCATCCAACTTTCCAACAATAATGTCTTCAACATTTGTCATCAGGTTTTCAACGGTTTGTTCTTCCAGTTTTTTACCTGAATTGTAGCATTTGTAAAGCACATCCCGTTCCGAAAGAATACCAGCAACATTATCTTTTTCATCAAGTACCAATAAAACTCCAACGCGTTCTTTATCTAAAACCGACACGGCATCAAATGCTGTGGTTTTGGTTTTAACTGTAAACAGGGTTTTTCCCTTACCTTTTATTATATCTTCAATATTCATAATCTCTATTTTTAAGGTAAATAACTGTAATGCCTTTAATAATGATTCGAGAAATATTTCATAAACTGAGCCCTTTCGTACATCATAGGATTGTTTATTTTGGCTGAGCTCAACTTTCCGATAATTTCTTTTATTGAATTGTAATTTTTTGAAGCCATCCAACTTTCCATTTCTTTAAGCATAACCGGAACATGGGTAATCCCCTTTTCGTACAACACCGATGCTATTTGCACCGCATTTGCACCTGCCATAATATTTTTAATTACACTTTCCCATGAATGGATGCCTGTTGAAGCAGCGATACTACAACTTACTTTACCATGTAATAAACTCATCCAACGCAAGGTATTTCCATTGTCAGATGCGCTACTGTATATATTGCCTGAAACAATTTTTTCTGAGTCTAAATCAATATCAGGTGAGTAAAAGCGGTTAAATAATACCAGGCTTGAAATGCCTGTTTCTGAAAGTTTTACAATAGTATTTGCCAAGCCTGAGAAATAGGAACTCAACTTTAAAGCTACCGGAATGTCAATTTGCTGTTTTATGCTGTTGGCAATATCAAAGTATGCCTGTTCGTATTCGGCACCGGTTTTTTTGGCATCAGCTGGCATTATAAATAAATTAATTTCAATGCCATTGGCACCTGCTTCAGCAATGCGTTTGGCATAATCAATCCACTCGCCTTTTGATATGCAGTTAATGCTGGCAATAATAGGAATTTCAACCGTATTTTTTGCATCCTGAATTAACTGGGTATAGTTATTTAAATTATGCTCGCGGGTATAAAATGAAACGTAATTCTCAGCATCCTGATAGGTACCATACATATTATTCACCCCTTGTGCATCAATTTCGCGAATAATCTGTTCTTCAAAAATTGATTTCAATACTATAGCACCCACTCCCTGTTTGTCTAACTCCTTAATTTTAACTACAGAATCGGTTAAGCCTGAACTTGCTGCAATAATAGGATTTCGTAATTCCAACCCCATATATGTTGTGCTTAAATCTATATTCATGATGTTATTTTTTTGAGTTTAAATAATAATCAATTCCAATGGCAGCTTTATGTCCGTTGGCTATACCATGAATTACATCGGGTCCTTGAACCATATCGCCCCCAACAAATAACCATGGCAACGAAGACTGAAAATTTTTGTTTACAGTTAATCGGCCACGTGGATCAAATGTCAATTTCGACTTTAACTCCTCCGATAGGTATGAAATATCCATTCCCTGACCAATTGACTCAATTACCATATCGGCTTCAAAGAATTTTTTGTCTTCCGTATCAAATTTTGGACTGAACCTTCTGTTCTCGTCAAATATCGATAAACATTTATATACATGCAATCCTTTAATTTTTTCATCCACAATTTCAATGGATTTTGGTCCCCAGCCTGGATCAATAATAGCCCCTTCTTCACGAGCTTCAACCACTTCTTCTCGGTCGGCAGGCATAATATCTTCACTTTCGAGCGACGTAGCTAAAACGTGTACTTTACCGTATTTCGCTTTTTGTAAACGAACCATTGACCGTGTAATATCCATAGCCACATTTCCACCTCCAATAACAACTACTTTTTCAGGAACCATAATCTCTTCACCCTGAGTAATCTTTCTAAGCAAATCAATGCTTTGGAAAACATGCTCATGATCAGATCCGGGAATTCCCGTTGACCGTCCCAAATGTAAACCGGTACCTATATAAACCACATCATGGGTTTTATTAAGTTCCATCAATTTGGCTGCATCCACATTCGTATTGTACACAAATTGTACACCTAATGACTCAATATAATTAATATCCTTGTCAATTTGATCGTAAGGCAAACGATATGATGGAATTCCGTAGCGCATCATACCTCCGGCTTTCTCAAGTTTTTCGTAAATTGTACAATTGTGTCCCATTAGGCTTAAGTAATAAGCAGCCGATAAACTTGCAGGTCCGGCACCTATCAAGGCAATTTTCTTGTCGCCTTTGTAAATATTCTGGGTATCTAATATTTCATGATACTTTTCTGATGGTATCTGGTCGGCAATGTAACGCTTTAACCACCTTATAGATAATGCTTCGCCTTGCTGGCCAACAGAGCAAACATCTTCACATTTGTGGGTACATATACGTCCGCAAATTTCCGGAAGCGGGTTGGTAGCATAAAGCACCCTTAAACCTTCTTCCATGTCGTTGTTACGCACTGCTTTTATATATTCAGGAATACCCATGTGAGCTGGACACGTTGCGGTACAAATGCCACATTCTACACAACGGTCGGCTTCCAATTGGGCTTGTTCTTTCGAATATCCTTTTACAAATTCAATAAATGAATCACCACGTTCTTCGGCATGTAGTTCACCCATAGAAACACGCTCTTGTCCATAAAAATGGTAGTTGGGAGCTGGTTTTTTCCAACCGAGTTCATTGTTATCCCATGTTTTTTTATCAACCCCGGGAATAAATTTTAGTTCTTCCGGATCGGTTACTACCCAAGTATGCTCGTTACTCATAGTAAGCGATTGCGTGGTGCAAATATCAACACACAGACCGCACCAGCAGCAACGTCCATAGTCAATGAGCGGACGTAAACCGCTATCACCACTTTTGGTTTCAACCCCTGCAACACCTTCAACCGGAACCATAACAATGGCCTCGTTTTCACAAATGGCTTCACAAGTACCACAACCAATACAGGTTTCAATATCATTTTTGTGAAAACCACGGTATCGTGGAGCACCTTCTCGCATAGGATTTTTAAGCGACACGGGTTCTTTTGCAACATTCGCCCATGCTTTAAAAGGAAGTAAAATATCTTTTAGACTCATCTTATTGTTGTTTATTTGATGATTGTATTTTTTAGTTTTCTCTTCAAGAGTGTATCAGTTACCGTTCAATTTCAGGAGGACAGGTTTGAAGGGAAACCATAATTGAGTGTACATCGGCAATATTTGCACCCACAAGCATATCTTCTAATAAACATACGGCTTGGGTATATGAAGGTCCCCGTAAATTAACTCTTCTTGGTTTGGTAGAGCCATCGGTAACCATATACAGTCCATATTCTCCTCGACTTGACTCGGCCCTTACATACGCTTCACCCTTTGGAATTTCCCAATGCAGTACGTTTGGTGTTGGCGCTTTAAAATCCCCATTTTCTGGCATTCTTGCCATTATTTGTCGGATTAAATCAACCGATTGCTGCAATTCATACCAACGAATTCGACTTCTGTTATAGATATCGGAATGGTTCATTACTTTTGGTTCAAAATCCAATTGGTCGTAAATCAAGTAAGGATAATCTTTGCGTACATCGCGATTGAATCCTGCCGATCTGGCAACCGGACCGACAATACCATATTTGTCCACCCATGAAGGGTTAATTACAGCCACATCAACGGTTCGTTTTTTAAAAACTGCGTTGCTATACATTAAATCATCAATACGAATGATAAAATCATCAATTTCTTTTAAATTCTCTTCCATTCGTTTTTTAAAACCTTGGGGTAATAATCCGCGTACACCTCCCGGTGTAAAATACATATGGTAAATACGGCCTCCTGTCAATTCTTCAAAGCGGTCTAAAATTAATTCACGCATATACATGCCCCATTGCACACCAATACCTAAGCCAGTTGTTCCACCTTGTCCAGGTACTACACGCAAAAATGATTGCAAACGTGACATTTCCAAAACCAGCGTCCTAATCCATTTTGCCATTTCTGGAATTTCAATGCCTGAAAGTTCTTCAACACATTGACAATACACATATTCATTGGTATCGGGTTCAGCCACACACATACGTATGCTGGTTTGCATTCCTTGCAAAAATAAGCGGCGCTCAATCAGTTTTTCGAAACCACGGTGCAAATAACCTACATGTGTTTTAGCCTGCACAATTTCGTCACCGGCCAGCGTCAATTCTATGGCCATATTACCTGTTACACCTGGGTGATTTGGTCCTTGCCAAAGTTTAACGTATTTGTGCGAGTCTAAATCAACTACCAATTTACCATCATCGCCTGGTTGAGGGTATTTGCTTCTGTCGGATTCTATATGGAATAAGCTCATAAATTTTTGTCTTTAAATGGTTAACCTTTATTCAGCGATTTTTCCGTCCCATTCATCAGGATGAAGTCTGCTTTTCATATAAGTCGCCGGATCATTTGAAGAAGGTCTTTCTCTTGGGAAAAAGGTTTCTTCAGAATATTTTTTGGTGTCAAAATCCCTACGCATGGGCGGTATATTATCCCAGCCTTCAAGAATAAAGTTTTCATTTAAGCGTGGGCTGCCAGGGAATTCAATTCCATACATTTCTTTTAGTTCACGTTGGTATGTTGCTATTTGTTCCCATAAATAGTGAGCTGAAGTCATGGCAGCCTCATTACGATCAATCATGCAGCGAATGGCTATATCATATTTTTGTGTTGGATTATTCAATATATAAGTTAATTGAAATAAATTGTCTTCAATCCAGTCAACACATGAGAGCAATACAAAATGCGAAAACCCTTCCAAGTCACGCAATTGTGTAATCAGGCTTATTGTATTTTCTTTAGTTGTGGTGGCATAAGTGAAATTAGGGCGTTGATACACTACATCGCTTAATTCATATACTTTTGATAATTTATTTATAAGATTTTTCATTTATCTTCTGTTTAATTGTTTATTCGGATATTTGATGATTTGATTTTGTATGATTTTTTAAAATCACCCTATTAACAAACCAACAAATAACCAACTTATCTACCAGTTATAATCAGGCATATTCCAATCTTTTATTATTTTCTTTTGGTTGGCTTTGTACCAATCAAAATTTTTGGCGTATTCATTGGCATTTTCTGCTTTTCCGTCTTTTATCAATTCTTTAAGCTTATTAAACCCAGCCAGCAATGCTTCAGGCCGAGGCATGCAACCGGCAACGTAGGCATCAACAGGTATGTAGTGGTCTAATCTATTTATAGTATTATAGCTATCATAGTACATACCTCCGTTTATGGTACAGCTACCAAGCGCCAATACATATTTAGGATTTGGCATTTGTTCGTAACTACGAACAACCCTTTTTAATGTTTTTATAGATAAATAACCTGATATAATAAAAACATTGGATTGACGAGGTGTTGGACGAGGCATAACTCCGTATCGAAAAGCATCGAAACGTGGGGTTAATAAGGGAGCAATCTCAATACTTCCACATCCGGTTCCAAATCCCAATACCCATAGTGATTCAGCACGAGCCCAGTTTAGGAATTTTTCGATAACCGGTATGCTGTTAGGTTCATATATCTGTGGACGCTGATCGCTAAAGTAGTCTCTTAACGGATCTACAATAAACTTGATGCCATCGGGACCTGTAACCTCGCGTTTAGCGTAAAGTGGGTTTACAAATTTGCTTGCTTGTTCGGCTGGCTGGATTATATTTTTTTCTTCTGACATTTTTTCAAATTTAAAATTGTTCTACATATAAAGTATTACAGCCAATACGCCTAAAACCAAGGGTACTTTTAAAAACCATGAAACTGATTGCTCTATTCGATATCGTGGAAAAACAACACCCACAAAAACCGACCAGAAGTATATTAGAAATGTTTTCATAAAAAATTCAAACCAATTGGTAGCTCCTCCAAAAAACAGGTTCATAAATAAAGCAGCTTCAACCACATGCAAAATTGCTCGGTTGGTTTGTAATACTCCTAAAAAGCTACCATGATACTCGGTGGGTGGTCCAATAGGATTTTCATTGGGAGCATTAACCAAGTTAAATGGAGAATGACTTAACACACCAAGTAAGGATAACATAGCTGCAACAGTAGCTACCGGATTTGTAAATACTGTCCAGTTCATAAATCCACCTTGTTGCGCCTGAACAATATCAATAATAGACAATGTATTATATTGAACGGCTATGGAAATTATAGCTAAGGTTAAGGGTAATTCAATGGTGGTAAATTGCGACAGTCCACGACTAATTCCAATGGCAGAATAGGGGTGGCCACTTTCTCCGGCTCCTAAAGCCATACCCAACATACCAAAAAACTGAAAATACATTATCAATACCAAATCGCCTTGAAACGAGTAGTTTAACCAAAGTTGGCTACCAATAATCATGGGCATAAAAAGAAACAATCCGATACCACCACTTAAACGGAATACGGGTCCTAAGTAAAACATTATACCGTGTGATAAAGTGGAACGGATGGCGTAATTTTTAAATAGATTAATCCATGGTTGGAACCAGGGAATTCCATATCGTCTGCCCACGCGCGCACCTAATTTGCGCATTGCCGCTCCCATTAGCAAACCCCAATTGAGAACAATAAATAGTCCTAGTAGCGTAAACCCTATTTTTTCAAAATCAAAATCCATTATATCTTATTTTTAAATTAAAATATCATTATAAAATACACCGCAACTATGTAAGCCAATACGTAAGTAGCATATAGCTGTCCGTTTCCTGTATAAATTTGTCGAACGTAATGTGCCAACGAGTGAGACCATTCTGTCATGCTATCCCAAAACTCAGTTATTTTTGGTGCAACAATCCAGCCTAATGCTTTTTGGTATCCGGCAAATATGTTATATGAAATATGGGTAGTTTCAGGTCGTTGTGGAGCCTCAGCTGAATACACAATATTAAACTGTTTTACCTGAATGGCTTTGCGGCTCATCATCCACAACCACGTTGCTAATAAAGCAAACATGATGCCCACCGTAATCATTATTCCATTACCATTCCAATATCCGTAAGGTCCTGTGGCCAAACCGCCATCCCATGCCAGTGCAGCATCTGGGTACCATTGCGAAATCATGGCTCCAAGGGGTTGCAATACCCATTCAGGTTTTGCCGAAATTATCATGATACCAATTATTAATATATAAACAGGTATGGCAAACCAAATTGAGATATCTTTTACATGGCGCAGATTGTCCTTCATCTGGCCTAAAAAGATCGAATAAATTAACTTAAAAAGATACAAAAAGGCTATTATTCCAGAAAACATAACAATGGCGCCTTGCAAATACCAACCATTTGCCAATACGGCATTATAAATAAGCCACTTACCACCAAATCCTGATAAAGGAGGAACACCCGAAAGGGCTATGATACCTATTAATACAGCAATAAATGCCATAGGCATATTTTTAATTAAGCCTCCCATTTTGTACATCATGTGTGTGCCAACGCGCATAACTACTGCACCAATGGTTAAGAAAAGTATGGCTTTATACAAAAAGTGATTTATAGAATAATACATGGCAGTTAAAAAACCAAGATGCGACATCATGGCCAGCCCAAACAATATATAGCCCAATTGTGCAATACTGGAATAGGCCAATAGGCGTTTTGCATCTTCTTGAAATGCTGCTGCCAAATTACCAACCAAAGCTGTTAAAGCACCAAGCCATCCCAAAATGTAACCAATATTTGCAGCTTCGGCATTATGTCCCATATTTACTATTAGTAGAATTAATCCGAAAACGCCCGCTTTCAACAAAATGGCGGATACCATAGGAGAAACATCGCTTTCAGCTTCGGCATGAGCACCAGGCAACCAAATGTGTAAACCAAGCGATGCCGTTTTGGTCATAAAACCAATTGCCAACAAACTAAAAATAACTGTAATATTGGTTGTAACAGATGCTAAAGATCCAAGGGCGAGTGTGCCTGTTCCAGCATAAATTAATCCAAAACCGGCGAGTAGGGCATAAGCCCCTGCAATGGAAAAAAGCATGTAGCTTAAACCATGAGGCATTGATTTTTTGCCACGAATAATTAAGAAGTATGAACCGGCGGTCATTAATTCCCATCCAAAGAAAAACTCTAAGCTGTTTGATGCTTGAATAATGTAGGCAAGTCCCGCATACATTAGCAATGCTACCGGATAAAATCCTTCGCGTTTACCTTTATAGGCATAACCTGCAATTAGAGTTAGAATACCTCCAACAATAAATATGCTGGCAAATATAAAGCGTAACATATCGTTTTCATAAAGCGGGGGAAGTATCTGATAACCATATATTGTCATTCCCAATATAGCTACCGTATTTTTTATGTAAATGGGTAATGCATCTATAAAATATAAAATCACTATAAATAATAATGGAATATAGTTTAATGCAGATAATTCTGGTAATAAAGTACTTGTGTAGTATCCGGCCACATAAACCAACACACCAAAGAGTACCGGAGGAATAATTTTATTCCAGTTCAGTTTTATTTCGGGTAAAGTAGAAAAATCCATTTTTATGGCATATCCCAACCATTGAAACAAGTATATACCTTCAAAAAACGAACCCAAAAGAACTAATGCAAGTATGTAATAATGTTGATGGGCTGATAGTTGCATTATTAATTCCCATTTCCCATAAAATGATGGAAATGGTGGAAAACCAATAAGAGCGAAAAGGAAGGTTCCAAAAAGCACCAATAAAATGGGTTTACGTCGCAATACTGCCCAATCCTTAATATTCTCATTTTCTATAATTCCAGCCAACCAAAATAAACCGGCTTTGGCTAAATAATGCGACAATAAAATGGTGCCGGCAATGAATTCTAATTTATCACCCAACATGGGCTTTAAACCTAAAATAGCCATAAGCAAACCCATCTGTCCAACCGATGAGTAGCCTAATAAACGTTGGGCTTTATCTTGTTTTATACCCAATAAGTTTGAACCTACAAAGGTTAACATTCCTGCTACTGAAATTATATAATACCAGTTTTCGTTGGCAATGACCATAATTTTAGATAGCACAAAATATAAGGCTGTTGCAGATGCGGCGGAAAGCATGGCTGAAATTCCAGGATTTGAAGCCTCGTAAACATCCAAAGCCCAACCGTTTGCCGGAAAGGGTTTCAGTTCTAACACTAATGAAATTAAAATCATTAATATGGCAACACTCCCGCTTTTCATAGCAGTAAGGTTTGCAGTGGCTAAGCCATCAATATTTAGGGTTCCACTATAATAATATGCGAAAACAATTCCCAATAACAACATCCCTGAAATAATTCCGCTAGCCAACATATATTTAAAACCAGCTTGTATAGATTTGCCTGTTTCTGTAAGGATAATAAGCCCTGCCGTTGCAATACTCACCACTTCCATAAAAACAAAAAGGTTAAAAGCATCACGAGTCATTATTATGACATTCAAGCCCATTATAAATACCAAGAATACCATTATGGAATGATTCCCTGCTTTTTTAAGGCTCTGCAATAAATACAATCCGCCTAAAAGACCTGCCAAATTTATGAGTGTACTTAAAAAAGCTTCATGTAAACCCATCATTAAATTAATAGAATATGGTGGCTTAAACCCGGCAGTAAATATTTGAATGGTTTCGGCACCTTGTACCAATGCAGTTAACCATGCTGCTGATATGGTTCCCATAAGCCCAATGGCAACAAGCATGGAGGTAGCTGCAAGGTTTTTCGCTTTTTCATTAACGAAACCCAGTGCAAATGACACTCCTAGTCCAATGGATATTATATGAATGGGTGAAATCATAGTGTTTTATATTTAGTTGTTTATTTTATTTTTATTCGCTTAGCTGTCATTTGCTTGCTTTGCTATTATATACTCACTTCGTTCGTATTATATGCTCGCTTGGCTCGTGTCATGGTTTGCTGGGCGTTAGGTGTTTTACCATTTCATGTCTTTAAAACTTCTAATATCGAGAGTACCATTTTCTTTATGCATTTTCATGGCAAAGGCCAGCATTAAAGCGGTTACTCCAAGTCCAATAACAATAGCCGTTAAAACCAAAGCCTGAGGAACCGGGTCAACAATTTTTTGAGCCGCATCCTGTATGCTTACTGTATTGTCAAGAATTGGTGCTGTACCTCCTTTTACATACGATATGGCAACCAATACCAAATGGGTTCCTGTATCGAATAGACTAAATCCAATGATAATGCGTATTAAATTTTTTCGTGTCATTATGGCCCATAAACCGGCAAGTATGACTAATATTCCAGTTGCTAATGCTATAAATTCCATTCTGTATATTTTTTAATTTTTTACTTGTCAAGAAATTGTTTCCTGCCAATTATTAA
>DYQV01000398.1 GCA_020719105.1 Rikenella microfusus | reverse complement strand
AAATATTATCATTTTCGGTTGGTGTGTTTTTATTTGTGCTCATGGGTATTTCATAATTTAATCATGTTGTAAATCTAAGCAATCTATCTTTAATTTAAAATACACTCTTTTCCAGTAATATTGGTGAATATTTCAATCTTCTGGTTTTAAAACTATTGTTATAAAAAATAATCGAAGCACATAATTGAGCGACGGCAAAAATTACACTCTTGCCGATTTTTCTTCGGCATGTGTGTAATGTGCGTTGGCATTATTAAGTGATTATTTTAATTTCTTACTCCTTTCTTGCCTTGGGTACAACTACCTTATTGCTGTAGAAACTATTTTTAGAAATATTGTTTTTAGCTTTTAAATACGCTTTGTGAAGATTGGCAATACATTTCAGCAAATGTGTGTCCGATATAAAGGTTACGTATTTATTTTTCATCAATTCTTAGTCATAAATTTATCCGCTAATATAATTTTTTTAAGTCAAATTGTGGTAATTTACCTTTGAAGAACGGATTTTTTGATTTCCCGCCAACTGAATGTTTCCGGCTTTCTGATTTACCCTATGTTTGATAGTTATCAATTATCTTATTAAAAATGAAGAAACGACTGGATAAAAAAATTATCTTTGAAAAAACAGACGTCCTATGCCCCTTTTAAAAGGAATTGTTAGTTGGTTAACCATAAAACGGATGAACGAAATTAATCTGTTTCGCGAATATCCGGAAAATGTGCAGCGCGATACCTTAATGCAACTTCTTGATGTTGCTCGCGACACTTGGTTGGGCAATCAGTACGGGTTTGAAAATATTTCAAATTATGATGATTTTTGTAAACAAGTTCCATTACAAGAATACGACGACCTAAAATTCTTTGTGGAGAAACTGAGGAACGGAGAAAAAAACCTGCTTTGGCCAGGTGAAATCCGATGGTTTGCCAAATCGAGCGGAACCACCAGTGATAAAAGCAAGTTTATTCCGGTAACCCAGGAAGCCTTAGACAATTGCCATTTCAGGGGTGGAAAAGATGTGATGTATTTTAACGAAAAGCTATATCCAGAAAACAGAGTACTTAAAGGAAAAGGGCTCATTATTGGAGGGAGCCATAAAATAAACAATTTTAGCAATGAATCGTACTTTGGCGATTTGTCAGCTATATTGATAGAAAACTTTCCTTTCTATGCTGAGTTTTTACGCACACCCAAAACATCCATTGCGTTAATGGAAAACTGGGAAGAGAAACTGGAGCAAATGGCTCGGGCAACTATTCCCGAAAATGTTACCAGTATATCTGGTGTTCCATCATGGACATTGGTTTTACTGAAAAGAGTACTCGAGATAACCGGTGCCAAAAACATTATGGAAGTTTGGCCCAACTTGGAGCTTTTCATTCATGGGGGCGTTAGTTTTGACCCTTACAAAACACAATATCATCAGATAATTGGTAATCCCAACATGCATTATCTGGAAACGTATAACGCCTCGGAGGGGTTTTTTGGAATCCAGGATGATCCGAACGACCCAGCGATGTTATTAATGCTTGATTATGGTATTTTTTATGAATTCATACCGGTTAATGAAATAGGGGATAAAAACCCCGCCACGCTACAAATTAGTGAAGTTCAACCCCATGTAAATTATGCCTTGGTAATTTCAACCAATGCCGGATTGTGGCGCTACATTATAGGCGACACCATAAAGTTTACACAGACCTTTCCTCATAAGTTTCTGATAACCGGCCGTACCCGTCATTTTATCAATGCTTTTGGCGAGGAATTAATTGTCGACAATGCCGAAAAAGCTCTGGGAATAGCTTGTCAGAAAACGGGGGCCGAAATCAATGAATATACGGCGGCACCAGTTTATATGGAAATTGGCAAACAAGGAGCCCATGAGTGGCTTATTGAATTTGAAAAGGAACCCGCTGATTTAGATTATTTTACCTACATACTCGACGATGCATTGAAAAACGTAAACTCCGATTACGAAGCCAAACGATTTAAGAGCTATAATTTAGATATGCCTCGCATTAAAAGCATCCCAAAAGGAACCTTCCACCTATGGCTGCAACAAAAAGGAAAATTAGGCGGACAACATAAAATACCCCGTTTGGCCAACAACCGGGAGTTTATTGCAGACATTTTAAACATGCTTCCAACAAATATTTAGCAGTGATTCGAAATACAAGTTTATTAGTCCTATTCTTTCTTGGAATTGAATTTGTTCATACCCAACCTTTGATTCTATCAACGGCTAAGTATGATTTTTTGGGCACCGATGTTTACGGACAAGTATATACGGTAAATGGTGCCGAACTAATGAAATATGATGCTCAGGGTAATTTCAAACAAAAATATGTCAACAACCGCTTAGGGAAAATTGGTGCCATCGATGCAACCAATCCATTAAAAATTCTTGTTTTTTATCGCGAAAGCAATGCAATGGCTTTTTTAGATCACAATTTAATTGAAATAACCGGTGGGTTGGATATTTATGAAATGGCCGGTTTTGAAGCTTCTTTGGCCTGCACCTCTTCCGATGGAGGATTTTGGCTGTGGAATCCGGTGCAGCAAACCGTGAACCATTATACCGACCAACGGGATTCCGACCGGCAAACCCAATGCCTGAGCGATTGGTTAACCGACAATACCGTAACGGAGATTCTGGAAAACGGACAAAATTTATTTCTTGTTGCCACCCACAAAATTCTGGTATTCGACTATTTTGGAGCCTATCTCAATTCATTAGTATTGGACCAAGTTAAAAATTTGAGTATGACCAATCAAACTTTGGTTTGGCTCTCAGGCAATAAATTATTGACTTATCACTGGCAAAGCTATCAAACAGGCGAAATTTCGATACCTGGAGGCAAATCACCCAAACAAGCTTTCATTGTTGGCAATAAAATGATTCTTGGATT
>DYQV01000397.1 GCA_020719105.1 Rikenella microfusus | reverse complement strand
CCAATTAATATTAATGACACCATACTCTGTCGCTACGATACCCTATTATGGAACCCGGGGTTAAAAGGAGATTATTCCTATGAATGGAAAAGCTCCACAGGAACACTTGCAACAAATGAAACGGATTCTGAATTGGCAATCAGCGAGCCTGGAGATTATTGGCTTATCATTCGGGACACCTTGGGGAATCCTTGGTATTCCGATACGGTTACCGTTTCGGTGAATGAATTCCCGGTAACGGTTTCATTAGGAAACGATACCACATTGTGCCAAGGAAACCGGTTGTACCTGCAAAGTGGTTTCGAAGCCGCAGTAGCTTATGTATGGTCAAGTTCCACAGGTACCCTTATTCCAGATTCTGTGAGTGAATATATAGAGCTCCAAACTTCGGGCACCTATTCGGTTACTGCTACCGATGGCATGGGATGTAATGGCGTGGATACGGCAACTTTTACTATTCAAGGGGTGGCACCAAATCCGGATTTTTCGGCTGAGAATTTTTGCTTTAACGATACGGTTCGCTTTACCGATTTGTCCAGTTCCGCTGTCAGTTCCTTGGTTTCATGGAGCTGGGATTTTGGGGATGGCAGTTCAAACAACCAACAAAACACGCAACACCGATTTGATACAACAGGATTGCATTCTGTTTCCTTAACGGTAATAAATCAAGAACTTTGTTCCAATAGCACCCGCAAAAGCATTCAAATTTTTCAACTACCGGTACCTGACTTTATGCCCAATTTAGCTTGTTCCAATACACCGGTTGGTTTTAGCGACAAAAGCATCTCAGCCGATGGACCGGTGGTTGCCTGGAATTGGACTTTTCCTGATGATACAAATGCTGACATACAAAATCCGGAATATACTTTTACAAGTACCGGATTCATACCGGTTGAATTGATAGTTACTTCTGAATTAGGGTGTTCCGATACGTTACTTAAACAAATAGAAGTGAAAGAAGGTCCTTTTACCGACTTTACATTTAGTCCGGCTTGTGATGGATTCCCGGTTTATTTTGCCGATAAATCGGAAAGTTTCTTGAATACGGACCTTTATTACCACTGGATATTTGAACCGGGAATGGAAAGCAATCAGAGCAGTCCAACTTATGTGTTCCCTGATAAAGGAACCTACTCCGTTACATTGCAAACAACCCAAACCGTTAACAATTGCAGCAGCGAGGCTACCAAACAGGTTATGGTTTTCGAAAACCCCACCGCTGAGTTCACGGTTCCTGTTTTTTGCGCCACCCATAGCGAAACCATTGCAAGCGAAAGTTATTCCAATCAGGGAGTCGTTAATCAGTGGAAATGGGAGGTTGATAGTTCCGGAGTGTATTATACCGAAGCGGTTTTGTTGCAATTCGAAAATCAGGGAAGCTATCCAATTAAGCTCTCAATAAAAGATTCCAATGGTTGCCGCGACACAATGTTTGCAAACATTCAGGTTAACCCCTTACCTGTTTCTGCTTTTACTGCATCGCTGGAAAAAGGACCTATTCCATTAAACGTTTCATTTTTTAACCAATCAACAGGTGCTATTAGTTATTTCTGGAATTTTGGAGACGGCCAATCATCGCGCGAAGTGGAACCTCAACACCAATATACCGATAGCGGGGTTTATAAAGTTCAATTAATTGCTGAAAGTAGTTTTGGCTGCATGGATTCCACCTTTGGGTATGTAAAAGGAATTGTTCCAATGGTTGATTTGATGGTGGTTGAAGTGAATGCAGAACAAACGGACGGTTTTTTAAAGGTTGGAATGTTGCTGCAGAATCAGGGAACTATGGATATTACCAGCACAAATGTTTATTATACTACCAGTTATGGACAAAAAGTTAAAGAGGTAGTTAATACGCCCATTGCATCGGGATCCGCTTATTGGCATGATTTTTCTACGCAGTTACAGATTAATTCTTCCGTTACGTTAACACATGTTTGTGCCTCAGCCTTTCCTGTGGAATTGACAGATGAGGTGGAAGCTAATAATGAAAAATGTCTGGCTTTTGAAAAGGCGTTTAAACCACTTTCTCCTTACCCAAATCCAACCAGCGATAATCTGGTGGTGGAGTACATCATTCCGTTTGAAGCAAAGATTACTATTCAGATCTTCGATGGATCGGGTAAAAAGAAGGAGGTTCTTTATGAGGGGAATTCTCCGGCTGGGTTCAACCGGTTAAAATTTGATGTTTCGGACCTTTCCTCAGGCATTTATATTTACAAAATAGAATATCAGGGCACGCTACACTCCTATCAGTTTGTAATAAAATAAGAAGTTACGCAGAGTTTCACAGTGTATTAAAAGAAAAAATTTTTAACTATTCTGCCTTGGATTAATTAAATACAATTCATGTAGTTTAGTAATCGTTTTCGCCCTCCGCCTTTCGGGCACCTAACTCAAAGGAGGACTAGCACTGTTGCCACAGAGGAGGTATCCCCTTGAGGGGCTTAAAGGGGTGAATCCTTATTAACTAAACGAAATTGAAATACAAGTATATAAATGTCAATAGCTAATAATCTGTGAATCTGTGGCTTAATTGGGGTTAATTGTTACTAATGATTTATTAAAAATAGTTTCGCCAAAATTTGTAGTTTTATCCATTTCAAATGGTGGCCGCTTTTATATAGAGCTTATTACAGACAAAGCATTGGGGGTGAACAATTTCAACAACGGCAACTTTCCCTAAAGTGTGCGGCGCATCGATAGCCGGCAAAATATTTCTCATCAGGATGATTTAACCGAAATTGAGCATTTTCACGATTTTACTGAGATTGTTTTTATTATAAAAGGGAAGGGCATTCAGATAATTGAGGAAAAGGAATACCCGGTTTCAGCCGGCGATGTGTTTGTGCTTCAGGGAAATCAAAATCAGGAATTTACTATATAAAGATTTTAACAAAAAAAAGATTTAGC
>DYQV01000396.1 GCA_020719105.1 Rikenella microfusus | reverse complement strand
CTAAATGCGGTTGCCCTGTTATTTGACTATTTGCATTTGATAATGGTTGAATAATTTTCATATATTTGATTTTGTATTTTAAAAACAAACCGATAAAAATTTTACTAGTTATGAAAAAGAATAAAAAATTTAATGGTTATGTAATAATCATAGCAATTATTGCTTCAACAGGTGGCTTATTATTTGGTTTTGATACTGGTGTTATATCAGGTGCCTTACCTTTTCTAAAGCAAAGCTGGAACCTAACCTCTGGTCAGCAAGAATGGGTTACTACAGCAGTTCTTATAGGAGCTTTTTTAGGGGCCATCTTTGGGGGCAGGCTTACTGATATATTAGGACGCAAAAAGATAATTATTGTTGCCTCCATAATTTTTGCTGTGGGATCAATATTATGTGGAATGGCTTCCAATACTGAGTTTTTAGTAATAAGTCGCGTTCTAATTGGGATTGCTATAGGTGTTTCGTCTATTGCAGTACCATTATATATTTCCGAGGTATCACCGGCAAATATTAGGGGAGCCTTGGTTTCATCGTTCCAATTGATGATAACTATTGGAATTGTGGTTTCATATTTTAGTGATCTGGCATTTGCCGATGAATCAAATCCTGAATCATGGCGTTGGATGTTTTATGTGGGTTTTTTCCCTGCTTTAATACTTTTTATTGGTATGATGTTTATGCCTGAAACCCCTAGGTGGTTATTAAGTAAAGGCCGAATTGAGGAAGGTGAAAAAGTGCTGGCAAAAGTTGAGTTTGAGAGTGAATTTGAGAATTCACTTAAAAACATAAAAGAAGAAATTGCCAAAGACAAGACTGCTGCAAGGTTTAAAGATATTTTCACTAAAACATGGAAGATTCCAATTTTTATTGCAATAGGGATAATGTTTGTTCAACAGTTTGTGGGCATTAATACGGTAATATACTATGCTCCAACAATTTTCCTTATTGCCGGTTTTAGCGGTGCAAAAGCAGCTATTGCGGCCACGGTTAGCGTGGGCCTTGTAAATGTACTTGCAACCATTGTTTCCATGTTTTTAATCGACAAAATAGGACGTCGTAAACTCTATTTCATTGGTTTGGTAGGTATGGGTTTGTCGTTGGCTGCATTGGGAACATTCTTCTTTTTAAAAGATAGCATGGGCGATTCATTAAAATGGGTTACCGTAGGAGCTGTACTGGTTTATATAATCTTCTTTGCAATTAGCCTAGGACCTTTAGGTTGGCTAATTATCTCCGAAATTTTCCCTACAAAATACCGTGGTGTTGGTGTCAGTATAGGTTCCTTTTCAAACTGGTTTTTCAATGCGATTGTGGCTTTTACATTTTTAAAACTGGCTTGGTTATTTACTGGCGAAGGTATGGAAATTACTAAAAAAATTATGGATGATGGTGTTGAAAAAGTACAGACTGATCCCAATCCGGCAGGAGCATTCTTTATCTACGCTGCTGTGGCTATATTGGGGATTTTTTGGGGATTAAAATATATTCCTGAAACCAAGGGTAAAACCCTTGAGGAGATTGAAGAACACTGGCGTCAGGGCAAAGCTCCAAAGCATTTGTAGTTTTCAATCTTTGTTCTAATGTGTGGTTGTCATTATCACAAATGGAAAATACATTAGGAATTTTTCAATAACTTTTGTTAAAACCAAACAATAAAAACCGCCTTTCATTATATCCTTTATAAAAGGAGTCATTCCAGTATTGGATTGACTCTTTTTTACATTTAAGCATAAAGCTACTTCAAAAAGGATTTTTATGCCTAAATTATTTTCACCGGAGGTAATCTTATTATTTTAGTCGGTTACCAATGAAATAAATTATAGTATTGGGTAATATGGGTAAGCAAAAAGTGCGATTCCTATGATCAACTCTCTGCTTTTTTAAACATTCCACCCAAAAACTCTGATATCTTTGGCACAAGATACTCTTTAGCCAATGAGAAAAGCATCGTAGAAACAGAAAATACATTTCTGATTTTTTCGAAATTAAAACTCAACCGGGTTTCAATAAGTTCCACTTTTAAAAGCAGCCGCTCTTTTTCGAGCTTAAAATCCTCAAATGAAGAAATACCTGAATAATTATAATTGTCTTTATTCATCGGATTTAATTTTTGTAAAAAACAGTTTTACAATTGCCTTAATGATGGGCCGTTCCACAATCCTTTTTCGAAACACCAAAAAAACCAGCATCATCAGAAAATAGAATCCGGCCACCAGCAGAAATCCCAATTCGTTTGAGTTAAAAATATGAGCAAAATAATACCCTGCTGCAAACGAAAGGAAAAAGAAAATGAAAAAAAGAAAAAACCCGATGATTGCAACCGTGGCAGCATTACTGACAATGTGGGATAAGTTTTCGGCTACATGCAGCCTTATCAGATCAAAGCGCACCTCAACATATTCCTGAATGTCGTTTTTGATATTGGTAATATCTTCAATCATATTGCTATTTAATTAAAGCTTTTTCGAAAGTTCGTCAATTTCCCGCTGAAGGGCAGCAATTTTTGCAGCCAAATCTTCCTTCGTTTGATATGTCTCTTGGGCCGATTTACCTTTTAGCCCATCCAATTGATCTTCGAGGTCTTTAAACTTCTGCTTAATTTTTTCACGGGTTTCTTTTCCACTTTGGGGGGCAAACAATAAAGCAAGTGCTCCTCCTACTGCAGCGCCGGCTAATAAACCTGTTAAAAATGAACTTCCTGGTTTCATGTTGTAATTTTTAATAAAAACTATTCTAATACCAAATTAATGCAATATTTTGAACTTAGCGCAAATTTACATAAAAAAGCCCACTTGAATCCATAAATTCAAGTAGGCTCTGTATTAAATTACTTACTAAATAGTGTCTCTAAGAAAACTCTCTAAAATATAATTAATTTGATTTAACCCGGATTATTCATGAATAATCCTGACGATTAAGCTCCTCCTCAA
>DYQV01000395.1 GCA_020719105.1 Rikenella microfusus | reverse complement strand
CTAATAGTAATTATATCATTATTCAATTCCCCTTGTACCATAGTAGCATTTTCGCCAACAAAGGCATCAACATATTTGGTAGCATCAACATAGGCATTGTTCTTGGTTTTTATCCAGATAAATGCAATGGACACAGAATAAATAACCAACACGGTCCCTAATATGGTAAGCAAAAGCTTTGAGCGGATTTTCAATCTAAGATTCATACGATTTATTTAAAACCAAATGTTACAAGCAATCGTTACGGATAAAAATAAAGATTTAAAAATTATAAAAACGGTTCTATCCACAAATTTGTCTTGATGTTATAGAAACGTTCTTTCACAAATTGATTGTAATTGCCGCTTTTGTATTTATTAAATGGTGAAATTTCCTGCTTTAAAGCAAGAAAATAAACAGCCCTTTCAGGTTTTGTTTTGTGTATAAATGAAATTGATTGGTAGTTCTTTTGTTGAGGACAAGAACCTCATCAACCCGTCTTAAGGTAAGGAGTTATGAATGACGTTTTCTCCTTTTAATTAATGCCAATGAAACCAGTCCTGCTGAAAAAAGCATGGAACTTGCTAAGAAAATAAATCCAGCCCGGGCTAAATCCTCTATACAATCAGAATCGAGTAAGGGAAATACAAAAACTAATCCACATAAACCGGAAACAAGTGAGAATATGGAAAACGAGCTAATAAAAATTGTTTGTATGCTTTCGTTCATGGGTGTAAGGTTTAAAAAATGAATTTAAGATTTTTTATTTACACACGTAATTAAAAAATGATTTATTTACTTAATTAATGTACCTGTTTTTTAACACTCAAAACAATGGATGCCATTTATGTTACGGCCGAAACAGAACTTGGTGTGTTTCCTCAATCATTTCAATAAGAGGAATTCCCGGAGGGCATTTTGTTAGGTCTATTTTTTTTAGGGTCTCAGGAGTTGGAAAAACGCCCTGGTACCAATGATCGTTTTCCCGCATCATATTGTAGCGGTAAACGCCAAAATCCTCCATTTCGTAACACTTAAGTAAGGTTCTGAAACGCAGTATTTCAGGTATATTAATACCCGAAGGATCGTTAGCCATGCAATAGCCATCAAAATCGGTGAAAGGAACGGCAAGTTTCTGAGCATCGAGCAACTCCTTAATGGCGGTATCTTGTGCCGATAATGGGGCTGGAGCGGGGAATATTCCATCCAAATCGCTGAACTGGGCGGTAACCGGTAATCCCATGGTCAAGGTATGAATAGCGGAATGCCCCAGACAAAACCGTGCATTCCATTGAAGCGGATTCAGTGGCGCCGTCAAATCGCGAAGTTTTTGCGGTGGATTAAAAAGCTGTCCTCCCTTATCGTTGGGCGAAATGATAAATACGCCCATATCTTTGCTTTCGGCCAAATCAATGGCCGCTTTATTTCGTTGAAAGAAATAGTAGTAATGCAAATTCACGAACTCAAACAAATCGGTTTCAATGGCTTTTATTATTACCTCAACCGGGGCATGGGTGCTAAATCCCACGTGTTTTATAATTCCTTCTTCTTTCAGTTTGAGTAATTCTTCCACCGGACCGTTTTTAGCGCACGCCTTTTGAAAAACGTCTTGATTGTTCATGCCGTGCCAGCCATAAAAGTCGAAGTAATCGGTTTTAAGGTCTTTTAACTGGTTTTCAACCATTCGGCGCGTTGCTTCGGCAGTCAAAGGATCCCCTTTGGTCATTAAATAATAATTGCTTCGGGGAATCCTTAGCTCATCGTTCAATACTTTTCCATATACGGTTTCACTTTTTTTGTATCCCCAAGCGGTTTCAATATGGTTAATGCCGTGTTCCATTGCTTTTTGAACGGTTTCAAGGCATTGTTGTAACGTGTCTGTTGGAATTTTATTCCTGGGGTCGGTCCAGCCATGTTTATAGCGCATTCCACCAAGGGTAATAACACTAATTTTTTTATTTGTTTTTCCAAAACGGCGGTATTCCATCTTTGGTTTGTATAATGATAAGTTTTTAATATCCATAGTTGTCAGCAATTCTACAAAAAAAGCAATTTTTACTAACTTGGTCGGTAATTAATTTGGATAATAACAGATTGATGAGCATTTGGTTGAAAACCAGCCACTAATAAATGAACTACCTCGCAGCAAGCGGACGAGGTATCTGTAAAGGGTTTTCTTTTAATATCGCCCCAAGGGGCGAGGAATAAGACCCAAAAGATACCTCGACTTCGCTCGGGATCAGTTCGACTAAATAATTTTGCTTCTCAAAATTATTTAGTCGAACTGATTTAAACGAAATTACCCGTTTTAACTATTTCAATGCAAAAGAATAATTTAATCCTTAAAATAGGAGTTCGCAAAAATATTTGTATTTTTGAGAGGCAATAATCAAAAATGACAGGAAATAATTTGATTTATGCTTATGTAATTGCCAGTTTTTTACTGGCTACTTGAAACAAATAAAGACGGCGAATTTTGTTTTTTTTATTATTATCTTATACAAACATTATGAACAAAGGAACAGTTAAATTTTTTAATGAAGCAAAAGGTTTTGGATTCATTAAAGACGCAGATTCAGACAAAGAGTATTTTGTACATTCTACGGGATTAAAGGATCGAATTAGAGAAAACGATGAAGTAACTTTTGAACTGGAAACAGGAAAAAAAGGAATTAACGCCGTTAATGTTAAGCTTGCCTAAATAGCTTTAAAAATAAGTGATTAAAAGCCTTGGAGTTACTCTAAGGCTTTTTTTTATTCCTCAGCCAAAGCCACTATTATGGCGTCCTCAATTTCTTTTAAATTAAATGGTTTCCTGAAATACTTGAAAATTAGTTTGTTATTCAGCGCTTCAGCTATTTCCTGAGTAATGTCATACCCTGTGAGGATATAATAAGCAATGTTTGGGAATTCCTTTTTAGCTAAAGTAATAAATTCAATACCGTTCATTTCAGGCATTTTCATATCACTAACCCGC
>DYQV01000394.1 GCA_020719105.1 Rikenella microfusus | reverse complement strand
TAGAGAAATACAGAAAAATATCATTCTCCGAAAGAGATAAGGGCGACCGCTTTGAACGATTAATGCAAGCTTACTTGCTGACAGACCCAAAATACTCATATCAGTTTAAAAAAGTTTGGTTGTGGAATGAATTTCCCGGAAAGAAAGATTTAGGAGGAAGCGATACAGGTATTGACCTTGTTGCCGTTACACACGACAATGACTTTTGGGCGATTCAATGCAAATGCTACCAAGACACTGCAACGATAGACAAACCTGCCGTTGACAGTTTCCTTTCTACATCAAGCAGAGAATTTAAAGATGAAAGTTTAAGGACAACAAGTTTTGCTCAAAGACTTTGGATTTCAACTACCAACAAATGGGGACCAAATGCTTATGAAGCAATCAAAAATCAAAACCCTCCTGTTACAAGAATAAACCTAACCGATTTAATGGATGCTTCCGTTGATTGGGAAAAATTGGAGCAAGGTATTCACGGAGAAAAAGGACGAGCAGAAAAGAAAAAACTATATCCGCATGTACTTGAAGTTCGTGATAAGGTTTTTGAATATTTCAAGGAAAACGAAAGAGGGCGTTTAATTATGGCTTGTGGTACAGGCAAAACAATGACCTCATTAAAAATTGCCGAGAAACAAACCGACAATAAAGGAACAATACTTTTTCTTGTTCCTTCCATTGCACTCATTGGACAGACTTTGAAAGAATGGTCATCGCAAGCCGATGAACCCATCAATCCAATTTGTATTTGTTCAGACCCTGAAATAACAAGAAACAGAACAACAGGCGACCAAGATTTAACAAGCACTATTGATTTGGCTTGGCCTGCTTCAACGGATTCCAATTACATTTTAAAACAATTTCAACATTATAAAAATGCGAACAATGGAATGACGGTAGTTTTCTCTACCTACCAATCCATTGAAGTAATTGCAAAAGCACAAAAAGTATTGCTTAAAAACGGTTTTCCTGAATTTGATTTAATCATTTGCGATGAAGCACATAGAACAACTGGTTACACAGAGCCGGGCATGGATGATTCTGCTTTTGTGAAAGTACATGATGCAGATTTTATCAAGGCTAAGAAACGATTGTACATGACAGCTACACCTCGTTTGTATGATGTAGAAGCACAATCTAAAGCAGCTAAGAATGATGTTCCGCTTTGGTCAATGGACAATGAAGCCTTTTTCGGCAAAGAAATTCACCGCATCGGTTTTGGTGAAGCGGTTGAAAGAGGATTGCTCACCGATTACAAGGTGATTATTCTTACTTTAAATGACAAAGATGTACCAACAGCGGTGCAGAAAATGATTACTAATGGTGAAGCTGAAATTAAAACAGACGACCTCACAAAACTGATAGGAACGGTCAATGCCTTATCAAAACAATTTTTGGGCAATGAATCTATAAAAGTAGAAGGCGATGAAAGCCCAATGAAACGTGCCGTTGCTTTTTGCGGAAGCATTGCCATTTCAACCAACATTGCTGCAAGTTATAATTTGGCTTCTGAAAATTATTTAGAATCACTTCCCGAAGAAAAGAAAAAGAACATGGTTACTGTGCAAGCGATGCACATGGATGGTACGATGGCAGCTCCACAACGTGACCAAATGCTTAGTTGGTTAAAGGAAGAAACTCCGGGCAATGAATGTAGAATAATTACAAACGTCCGAGTATTGAGTGAAGGTGTTGATGTTCCTTCTTTGGATTCTGTACTTTTTCTTTCTGCTCGTAATTCACAGGTTGATGTTGTACAATCCGTTGGTCGTGTAATGCGTAAATCTGAAGGCAAGAAATACGGTTACATTATTATTCCTGTAGTTGTTCCTGCCGATGTAGAACCCGAACATGCTTTGGATGATAACGAACGCTACAAAGTAGTTTGGACGGTATTAAATGCTTTACGTGCACATGACGACCGTTTTAATGCTACTGTAAATAAAATTGAACTCAACAAAAAACGACCAAATCAAATCATTGTTGGAGGTTCCGAATATAGCTTTGATGGAGATGGAAACCCGATAGAAAAAAGTCGTGATGGTTACGAAGGCACAGACCAGAGCAAAGAAATAGGACGACAAATAGCAATGCAATTTGAGCAATTACAAGATGTGGTTTTTGCTCGTATGGTAGAAAAGGTTGGTGACCGCAGGTATTGGGAACAATGGGCTCGTGATGTAGCAAAAATTGCTGAACGACAAATTGAACGCATTAAATACTTGATTAACGAAAAGAAAGACCAGCGTGCAGCTTTTGATAAATTTTTAAGCGGTTTACAAAAGAACATTAACCCAAGTATCAACGAAGAGCAGGCTATTGAAATGTTGGCTCAACATATTATCACGCAACCAATATTTGACGCACTGTTTGAAGGATACTCATTTGTAAAATCCAATGCAGTTTCTATGGCCATGCAAGGCATGATAGAATCTTTGGAAAAAGGCAGCAATCTTGCCGAACAAGACGAAACGCTCCAAAAGTTTTATGATTCAGTTCGTACCCGTGCTCAAGGTATTGACAATTCCGAAGGCAAACAACGCATCATCATTGAATTGTACGATAAGTTTTTCAAAACCGCTTTCCCTAAAATGGTGGAGAAATTGGGTATTGTTTATACGCCTGTGGAAGTGGTTGACTTTATCATTCATTCCGTAAATGATATTCTAAAAAAAGAATTTGACCGAACAATTTCTGATGAGAACATTCACATACTTGACCCATTTACAGGAACAGGAACATTCTTAGTGCGTTTGCTGCAAAGCGGATTGATTGATGTAAAAGATTTGGAACGCAAATACAAAGATGAATTACATGCTAACGAAATTGTATTGCTCGCCTATTATATAGCCGCCATCAACATTGAAAACGCTTACCATGACGCTACACCCGACCCGGATGATGGCGTAGGAAAGGAAAATTACACTTCGTTTGATGGCATTGTGTTAACCGATACATTTCA
>DYQV01000393.1 GCA_020719105.1 Rikenella microfusus | reverse complement strand
AAACTCTAAATACTTCTTAATGATATCATTCGAACGATTTACTTTAGATAACGGCCTGCGAGTGCTGGTGCATCACGACGATACCACACCGGTAGTAGCCTTTAATCTTTTATACCAAGTGGGTGCCTGCGACGAAAATCCCGAAAAAACCGGGTTTGCCCACTTATTTGAGCATCTGATGTTTGAAGGTTCAAAAAACATTCCACACTATGATGCTCCCTTGCAGCAAGCCGGAGGCGAAAACAATGCCTTTACCAACAGCAACATAACCAACTATTATATTACCATTCCAAAAGAAAACATGGAGACGGCTTTTTGGCTGGAATCGGATCGGATGCTGGAACTGACTATTTCGCAAAAGAAGCTGGATATTCAGAAAAAAGTAGTGATTGAAGAGTTTAAACAGCGGTACCTGAACCAGCCCTACGGTGACTGGAACTTGCTGCTGAGGCCGTTGGCTTACAAAAAGCATCCCTATAGCTGGCCTACCATCGGGAAAGAGATATCGCATATCGAAAATGCTACTTTGCAGGAAGTGAAGGATTTTTTTTATAGGTATTATGCCCCCAACAATGCCATTTTATGCGTGGCGGGCAATGTTACCAAAACAGAGATTGAACTATTGACCCAAAAATGGTTTGGTGACATTCCAACCAGAAATGTTTCGGTGAGGAACTTGCCAATTGAGGATCCGCAGACGGAAAGCCGCGAGGAAAAAGTTACCCGCCCTGTTCCGCTCAATGCCATTTATCAGGCATATCACATGTGCGGGCGCAACCACCCCGATTATCATGCCACCGATCTCATTTCCGATGTGTTGTCGAATGGCAAGTCGTCGCGGTTGAACCAGCGATTGGTAAAAGAGCTGCAACTATTTAGTTCCATTAATGGATACATTAGTGGCGATGTAGATCCGGGTTTGTTTATGATTACCGGCGAAATTAATCAGGGAGTTACTTTTGAACAGGCTGAAAACGCCATCCGCAAGGAATTGGATTTATTGATGACCGATTTGGTGGCATTTGAAGAACTGAAAAAGGTTCAAAACAAAGTAGAAGCCAACCTCATTTATTCCGAAATCAGCATCCTGAACAAGGCCATGAATCTGGCTTACTTCGAAATGTTAGGCAATGCCGATTTAATAAACCGCGAGCCGGAAAAATACCAGGCCGTTACGCCACATGATATCCGTAATGTAGCTAAAAAACTTTTCCTCCCAACCAATTGTTCAGTTCTAAAATATCAGGTACAGTAAAATATGATCGCACTAAATAGAAAAACTCCTCCCGGATTTAGGGACATCCAGGAAATAAAGTTTCCGAAAATCACCACGGAAAAATTGGATAACGGCATTCCGGTTTACCTCCTTAACGGAGGAACACAAGAAGTAGTTAAGCTGGATTTGATGGTTCACGCCGGCTCGCAATATTCCGATTTTAAGTTGGTAGCTCCCATCACCGGTTTGATGTTGAATGAAGGTACCAAAACGCAAAGTGCCCATCAAATAGCCGAATCGTTCGATTATTACGGGGCTTATTTTCAGCCCAATACCGAAAAAGATGTGGCTTTTATTGGGTTGACCACATTAAGTAAATACTTGAGCCAAACCCTGCCTGTTTTTACCGAGGTATTGAACCAAAGTGTGTTCCCTCAGATGGAACTTGATTTGTTGCTCGAACGACGACGCCAGAAATTTTTAGTGGAGCAGGAAAAAACGTCGTACCTGTCGCGTGAAAAATTTTATGAACAGGTTTTTGGAACAACCCATCCGTATGGCATGATGACAACCGAAGACAATTACCGGACCTTGACACGGCAGCCTCTGGTTGATTTTTATCAGAAACATTACCATGCCGGGAGCTATTCTATTGTGTTGTCAGGCAAATTGGATTCCTCCATTTTAAAAGCAGTCAATCTTTATTTGGGACAATTAAGGAAAATGCAAAAGCCAGAACCCATTCAGCCGGTTGATTTTACACCCATATCGGGGAAACCCATAGTAATTGAACGCGAAAATGCTGTTCAATCGAGCATCCGTACCGGGCTGTTAACGGTTAATAAAACCCACCCCGATTATACCGGATTGAAAGTTTTGGTAACCATTTTTGGCGGATATTTTGGGTCACGGTTAATGAAAAATCTGCGCGAGGACAAAGGGTTTACCTACGGAATACATTCCATGCAGGTTTCGTTCATGCAGGCCGGTTTAACCGGAGTGGCCGCCGATGTTAAGGCCGAACATACCCGTGAAGCCATTGATGAAATTGTTAAGGAAATGGAAAAACTGAAGCACGAACCTGTTTCACAAGAAGAATTGCAACTGGTGCGCAATTACATGATGGGGGAATTGCTGCAAATGTTCGATGGTCCCTTTGCAACCTCCGATACTTTTAAAGCAGTGGTGCAATACGGATACAATTTCGAATACTTTAACAGGCTAAAAAACGCCATTCTAACCATAACACCGGACCAGTTGATGGAACTGGCCAATAAGTATTTTATAACCGAAAAGTTGACCACCGTGGTGGCTGGGAAGTATTGATGGTTCAATTTTAATGTAAGGCTGAAAGCCTTGATGCAAAAGAACAGGGCAGCGCCATTTAAGAATTAGTAAAGCTAAAAAGAACTGTATGTTTTATTTGGAGGAATTTAACAAAATAATTATGTTTAATTGAAGCTATTCCCCCACCGCCCTTTGGGCACCTCCCCCATGGGAGGACTAGCTATGCCCGAACGGAGGAAATATCCCCCAGGGGGGATTATAGGGGGGAATTTCTACTCAGCCTAACTTAAACCAATACTATTTTTGAAACTGAACCGTTTTTTCAAGGTATGGCACAGAAGTTTTTAACATATGGATTTGTTTTTTTGCTGCTTTGGGCAGGGGATGGGTTTGGGCAAAACCCGTTGGCCCCAATTATTACCAGTGTTACGGTTGTTGATACAATGAGTAATTCAGG
>DYQV01000392.1 GCA_020719105.1 Rikenella microfusus | reverse complement strand
AGAATGTTAAATTTATTTTGCAGCAGCCTGATTGCATGTTATTGCTACCAAACTAACTATATCTTCAACGGAACAACCTCTCGATAAATCATTGATTGGTGCAGCCATTCCTTGTAAAACTGGACCAATTGCTTCTGCATCAGCTAAACGTTGCACCAGTTTATAGGCAATGTTTCCTGTTTCAAGGGTTGGAAAAACCAACACATTGGCGTGTCCGGCAATTTCGCTTCCTTTTGCTTTGCTTGCTCCAATACTTGGAATAATGGCAGCGTCGGCTTGCAGTTCCCCATCAATTTTCATGTCAGGAGCCATTTGCCTAGCCAGTTGAGTGGCTTTAACCACTTTATCAACCATTTCGTGCTTTGCAGAACCTTTTGTTGAAAAGCTCAACATGGCAATTTTGGGTTCAAAACCACCTATAGCGCGGGTAGTTTTTCCGGTTTCAACGGCAATTTCGGCCAATTCTTCCGCGGTAGGATTGGGATGAACGGCACAATCGGCAAAAACCAGAATCCCGTTTTCACCAAAACTTTTATCTTTCAAAACCATAAAAAAAGCTCCTGATACTACACTAATACCTGGTTTAGTTTTTACTATTTGAAATGCCGGACGTAAAACATCTCCGGTGGCATTGGCCGCACCAGCTACCTCACCATCGGCATCACCCATTTTTACCATCATTACTGCCAGATACAACGGATCCTCTAACAATTTTGATGCTTCCTCGCGGCTCAAGCCCTTGCTTTTGCGCAACTCAATTAGTGACTCAATGTACAGTTCTTTTTTTGTATGATTTTTAGGATCTATAATTTGAGCTTTTGAAATATGTTTCAATCCAAATTTAGTTACCAATTGCTCAATCTCCATTTTGTTGCCTATCAACACTATCTTGGCAATTCCTTCAGAAAGAATTATATCGGCAGCTTTAATGGTCCGTTCTTCGGTTCCTTCGGGCAACACAATTGTTTTGTTGTGTTTCTTTGCTTTTTCTTTAATGCTTGTTATTAAATCCATTGTATATCAGTTTTTTAATATTTAAAACAATTATCGAGTACTTTAAGGTCAACTAGTAAGATTTTGCAAAAATAACCCGTTGAGTCGATGGTTTGCCAGAGTATATGCATTTACCCGCTTCCATTGCATTTCCTTCTGGAATGCAACGAATAGTGGCCTTGGTTTTTTCCTTAATTATATCTTCTGTTGCTTTTGTTCCATCCCAATGAGCATAAACAAATCCTCCTTTAGTTTCTAAAATATCTACAAATTCATCCCAGGAATTGGCTTTATAGGTATGATCTTCCCGGTAGTTAAATGCTTTTTTGTAAATATTATTTTGAATTTCGTCCAATAGTTGTTTTACCACGTTAGCAATGCCATCTAATGGAAGGGTTTGTTTTTCCAGTGTATCGCGGCGGGCAACTTCAACGGTGCCATTTTCTAAATCGCGGGCTCCAATTGCCAATCGAACGGGTACACCTTTTAATTCATATTCGGCAAATTTCCATCCTGGTTTCTGAGTGTCTCTGTCATCAAAAAGAACGGTAATGCCTAATTCTTTGAGTTGGGCTTTTATTTTGTTTCCTGCTTCCCTCATTATTTCGTATTGGTCGTTTCCTTTATATATAGGTACTATTACTACTTGATGAGGTGCCAATTTTGGAGGCAAAACCAACCCATTATCATCTGAGTGAGACATAATTAAAGCCCCCATTAAACGGGTAGAAACTCCCCATGATGTGGCCCAAACATAATCGAGTGCACCTTCTTTAGAGTTAAATTTAACATCAAAAGCTTTAGCAAAGTTTTGTCCTAAAAAGTGAGATGTTCCCGATTGAAGGGCTTTCCCATCTTGCATAAGCGCTTCAATGGTATAGGTTTCTAAAGCACCGGCAAATCGTTCATTTTCTGTTTTAACCCCTTTAATTACAGGCATTGCCATAAAGTTTTCGGCAAAAGTAGCATATACATTAATCATACGAATGGTTTCTTCCACGGCTTCTTCCTTGGTGGCATGAGCGGTATGCCCTTCCTGCCATAAAAATTCAGCCGTGCGCAAAAACAAGCGGGTACGCATTTCCCAACGCACTACATTAGCCCACTGGTTTACAAGAATTGGAAGATCACGATACGATTGAATCCAATTTTTGTAAGTATGCCAAATAATAGTTTCCGAAGTAGGCCTAACAATTAGTTCTTCTTCCAATTTTGCATCGGGATCAACTTCAATACCGGAACCATCCGCTTTATTTCTTAATCGGTAATGGGTAACCACAGCACATTCCTTTGCAAACCCCTCAACATGGGCAGCTTCTTTGCTAAAGAATGATTTGGGAATAAATAACGGGAAGTAGGCATTCACATGGCCTGTTTCTTTGAACATGGTATCGAGTGCGGCTTGCATTTTTTCCCAAATAGCATAACCATAAGGCTTTATCACCATGCATCCGCGTACAGCAGAATTTTCGGCTAAATCGGCTTTTACTACTAATTCGTTGTACCATTGTGAATAGTTTTCTTCGCGTGTTGTTAAAAATTTCCCCATAACTTGTTTTGGTATAGTATTTGTTTTGTTTTATGTATTGATTTGTCTGCAAAGTAAATCATATTATTTTTATTACAAAACTCTAACAAGTTGCCGATTATGAAAAATATCCTATACACCGTAATACTTTTTTCAGCAGGCTCTTTAGCATTAAATTCTTGTGCTACACTTTCAACCTCTTATGTTGATGATATTTATTATAATCCAGAAACTGAAAATAGCCCTGTTGTAAAAAAGCAAGTTCAGGTTATTAACCAGAACGAAACAAATGAGCTTTCCGATGAATATACCGGAGAAAATAAGAATAATGGGACTACTTATTCTGAAGATGAGTTTACCGAACGTATAGAAAAATTTCATGATGATGATTATCAAGGGGATTATTACCAAGAAGACGACCAATGGAACATGAGTGTTA
>DYQV01000037.1 GCA_020719105.1 Rikenella microfusus | reverse complement strand
CTCACGTCTCACGTCTCACGTCTCACGTCTCCAATCTTAGTTCAAGTCCTCATATTGTTGCGAATTAGTATCTTCACCCTCCTCAAATTCAATATTTTCCTCTTCATCAACTTTTTCCCCTTGTAGGCGTTTCAAAAAGTCGTCGCGCTTTTTCTTGTCCGAGAGGAAAAATACATAGGATTCTTCGCCTTGTTCAATTTTCAACTTCCGGTCGGAACCTTTTACTGCCGTAATGATTTCGTTAAAAGAACCTTCACTGCTGTATGCTTGCATTAACCCTCTTTTGTAATGAAAGAAATACCAATGGTTTGCACTAAATTCAAGGTATAATACAAAGCTGTCGCCGCTTCTTTTACGTTGAATTTCCAGGTTGCCTTTAATTTTCCGGTTAACCTGAGTACCCAAAACTGTTGCTATGCCAATATCACCCACCGATTGCCACGATGTTTCATTCTTATTCCACACTAGATTTAGATCGGTTAATACAAAAGTGGTTAGTAAGGCATCGGGTAATTTTTTCACCGTTCCAAAAATATTCTGTTCTTTAAGCAATTGGTCGGCTTCTTTAAAGCTCAACAACTCCCTAACCCCTTGGGTGTAAGTCCTGCTTTTGAGGTTTACCGGTTTTAATCCCGACATGCTCGACAAGGTATCACCTATTTTCTTAATGCAACCTTCCGGTAAAATGAAATTAATCGTCATGAGCAATTCCAGGCTCAACCTATCTTCTGGGATTTTGTATAAGGAACTACCCTTAGTTTCAATTTTCACTTGACCCAATTTTGAGGTTAAATCAATATTCCCTTCGCTTGAAAGTTGGCAAAGATTTTTATGCAGACTCAAAAAATTACCGGTTGTATCATCTTTTGCTATCCGTTCTTTGCTGCCAATTTTATAACTTTTTTCCTTACTATCATAAGTTAAATATCCTGAAGCTGTTGTAACCGGAAGGTTACTGTATAATTTGCGGGGTGAAACAAAAGACGGAAAAACATGGATGGAGTCGGTAGCCAGCATGGCACCTGAAACCAGAAACGCATCGTTAATGTCGTGCAAAGGATCCGATAAAGGAATAAAAATACGATTTGGATCAATTTCATCAGAAAATTTTATCCAGCTTTCAGTCAATTGAGTGCATTCATGGGTTATTTGTGCACTGCCATTAAAGTTCAGCAATTTATTTTTGGCCACTAAGGATACGTTTCCTTGAAATTTGAATGCCGGCGATAAACTAAAGTCTTCAGTACCTTTAATTTTACCTCGTCCAAAGGTTTGTCCCAATGAATCAACCGCAATCAACTCAAAATTAATTGGTAACTGCCGGCCCAATTCATCCTCGTAATTGTACTTACCTTGGCCATGGTACAATTTTCTGGAACTAATGTTAATGGTACTTGAGTGAAACCGATGGTATTTTGTATCGTTATTAGCCAATACTTCGGCTTTTGTTAAGGTGCGCATGTAGGCTTTGGGTTCAATGGTAACCTCTCCTTCAAAAGGAAAAATTGTGGCATCAGCCACATTGATGTATTTTACCTGATGAGCCGAAAGGGTATTGGTTGCAAGATCGAAATCCGATTCCGGGGACACCCAATTTAAGGAGTCTTGCCCTTTATGAACCGATACAAACAGAGAACCTTTGGGTTTTAAGCCTGCTTCGTCGCGGGTAACAATGCGGCTTTTTCCAAATTCATAAACCTGCACGGTATTGGGGGTACTAAGCTGGATATTTTTTTTGTCCATCATCCAGGTGAACTTTTCAACACTGGCTTGGTAAAGGTTTTCAGGCAGGTCAACTTTTGAAGCTCCACTGTTTGACTGGAAGGTAGATTTCATTTCAATAAAATCAACCCGGGCATTCAGGTTGTCGGTTTCCATGGCCAACATATCGGGATTAATGGAAGCCAGCTTGAATCCAGCGGTATCGGAAATAAAACGGTCAGCCTGATAAGTGAATAGTTTCGAACTTAGCGTACCGTTGTTATAACTTGTATTTCCTTTTCCGGTTAGCATTTTTGGAGTATAGAGCAGCGAACCTTTATGGGTCGCTTTTTTACTATACATGTTAAATGGTTTTTCAATAACTTTTGCATTCAATTCATCTTGATAAGGCATCCAATGCACATAAACTTTGTCGGCAATAACCTCAGGATACTGAACGGCTTGATTTTGTTTCTTTATTTCAAATGCAGTGGTTTTGGTATTGGCCGAGTCGGGATAAAAAATAAAATTATCGGAAGTTACTTTTGAGGTTAGGTAAGTCATTGCTCCATTCCCTCGCAACCCTTGGTTACTTAAATTAACATCGGCAAAATATTGACCTTTGCCTTTAAACAAAGGCAATCCATTTTGTGGCGTATTGTGATGAAAACCCAAGGAATTATCGGGTTGTAAAACTAATTCTTGTTTTATAACCGGAAAAATGTCGGTGGAGTGCAATTCTCCTTTGTATCCCATCCCTTCGGTTGAAAAATTATTTAAACTATCAATAGCGTATGGATATACAATATAATAAAATCGGTCGCGTTTGTATTTTCCTTTTTGAATGGAGGGGGCATCGTAATAGACATAAGAATCTTTTTTACTTGCAAAGATTGGGTAGTTCGGAAAATCTTTAACACCCGATTTATTGCCGGGATCGTCAATTACCAAATCTCCTGAAACCTCTTCAATTACATTTTGTACATTCGACAATACTCTTCGGCCCCAATTGTCGATGCCTGACTTGACTTGAATTGAAAGAGAGTCAACTTTATTAAGTACAATTTTAAAACTATCGTATTTAAATTGGAAGTTATCGCCATAAAAGGTAAAAAATCCGGCCTCAATACTACCACCAAAGTCAAAATTACGGTTCTTTTTAAGCAAAATTTCCTGGTTTTTTGGGTAAAAAATAACATTTTGACTATCACTCAGGTTGATTCTTGGAACACCTTGAATAGCTAAATCCATGTTTTTTAGATTAAGGACGGCATTATTGAGCGGTGCATCAGTGCGCGATTCAAATTGAATCAAGTCATAATCGCGTTTGCCAACTATAGCGTCCAAATAAGTATATAATTTTGGTTTTATGGTACACTGTTCGGTTTCAAAATCAAAATATACAATTCCTTTGTAGGTAAGTTCAATAAGTAACCGCTTAACAATGGCTAATGGTAGTTTTAAAAATTTCGCAAACTCTTCGGCAGTGAAGGTTTCTGTTTGATTCAGTTTAGCATACTTCCGTAAACTAATATAAGGGTGCACTTGCTCCAGTCCCTGTATTTCGTAATATCGCGAAGCACTGAAATAGTCATCGGATTCAAACCTGGCAATATTAATTGAACTGCCCCGCAGCATCGAAAAGTCAATTTCCTCTTTACCCATTTGCCAAGTGAGAAGCTCAAAGTCCATTTCAACTTTATGATAGGTATTGTAATAAGGGCTTCTCGACATGTTTTCGGAATCATTGTCGCGGATTAAGTGAATTTCATGATTTTTATCGTAGTAACGGAACATTAGCCCTGGATGATAAATGGAATCACCGGAAATAAAAAAACTTATTTTTGCATTTCGCGAAACTATATCAACCAAGGAGAAAGCATAGAATTTGGAATAGGTTTTCATAAATAGCTGCTTTTCAATAATGGTATCGCCATTTTGAACCAATTCCACATTGCGGTAAATTGATAAAGTGGCATAATTGTCAACAGTTCCGGAACCTAAAAGCCGGGAACCCTGCATTGAAAATCCTCCTTTATAATTGATGTCTTTAAATATTCCATTGATTATAAATTGTTTTTCATTGGAATCAAACCTTGGATAACTCAAACTTTCTTCCGAAGTTACTTCAACCACTTTATCGGTCAAGGTTCCCAGAATGGAATAATTGAAGTACCCTTTGTGATAAAAGTGCACATTTGGGATGGAGTAAAATGATTTATCTAAAAATAGATTATATTCATCTATTTCAGCCCAGGCGGTATCGCGCGAAATGCCCGTTTTTTCCCAATATACCTGTGCACTATTACCTTTCCACTCATTGGTTAACGGATAAAATACTCCCGAAGTATTATTAATGGTTATGCTGTCTTTTCTTAACATTCCGGTAAGATTCAATCCATCAAAAACAAATTTAAGTGTATCGCCATCCAGCTTTATTTTGTAGTTTTTATTATCGGTGTACCACGAAACTGAGGGTGAAGCATATATGGCATTTTTTGTAATCAAATTCAAGGTACTGTTTATAAAATCGGCAATGTTGGTGAGTTTTATTTTTTTATTGGTTGTTAAAAATAGCAATCCTTGTTCCCATTCAACGTAATTTAGTGAATCATCACCCATTTCACGGAAAATAAGTATCGTATTCAGGTAATCATAAAAGTGGGGAAAATTCTGGGCATTTTTCTTTAATAGTAAGTTCGATGTTTTAATAACTTGAAGCTGTTTTTCATTCGAAAAACCTCCATTAAGCCAGGGTTCTTCAAATTTTTTAATTAATTCTTTTCCTTTATCATAATTGGTTTCACTCCGTGAAAAGAGTTTCAACATCTCGTCTAAATAGATTTGAGGATCTTGCGAAAACTCTTTAAGCTGCTGACCTGAAATGTGCCATACCAAAAGAAACAATAATAAAGTGGAAAGAATTTTTTTGAACATGTGGTTTAGATTATGTATTTTTTGAAAACCGGACAGCTACCCATTGTTCATTCTCGAAATGATTTTGGTAAGTCAGTCCTAATTGTTTTGCCTTTTCTTTAATAATTGTCAAATCGTTTAAATAAAAACCGCTCATAATTAATTGACTTCCAATTTTCAAGGTATCCGCATAAAGTTCCATATCCTGTAAAAGAATATTTCGGTTAATGTTAGCCAAAATCACATCAAATGACTCCTGTTTTAAAAGAGTAGCATTGCCTATTTTTATCTCAAGATTCGAAATTTTATTGCGTTGTGCATTTTCAAGACTGTTTTCGTAAGCCCAACTGTCCACATCAATTCCAATAACCCAAGAGGCTTTTTTCATGGAAGCTAAAATTCCAAGAACCCCGGTTCCACATCCCATATCCAGAATCCGTTTTCCTTGTAAATCTAACGAAAGAATCATTTTTATCATTAAAACCGTAGTAGCATGGTGGCCGGTGCCAAACGACATTTTAGGTTCAATAATTATTTCATAAGCAAAATGGCTATCTTTTGAATGGAAAGGAGCCCTTATGTAGCATTGGTTATCTATTTTTATGGGTTCAAAATTTTTTTCCCACTCTTGGTTCCAGTTTTGGTCGGGAATAGCAGTTGTAAAATAATCAAGATTTTCAAAGGAATGATAAAGTGGAGCCAGTACTGTTTTCATTTTTTCTTCACTAAATAAGGATTCTGGTATGTAGCCATTTATCCCATTTTTGGTATCACTAAAGCTCTCAAAGTCAGCCTCTGAAAGCAAGGCAGCAATAATTTCGCGGTTTTCAGGAATGGCTGGTTCAAATGAAAAGGCAACTTCAATGTAATTCATAAACTAGTTTTTGGGTTTACCTATAAAAATAAAAAAAAGGTACCTGATTTTAGCAGATACCTTGCAATTTATATTTTTAAATTATTAAAAAGCGTTGATAATGGCTAAAAAGTCATTGGCACTCAATGCAGCACCGCCAATTAAACCTCCATCAACATCGGCATTGGCAAATAATTCTTTAGCGTTCGATGGTTTGCAACTTCCGCCATATAGGATGCTCGTTTTTTTTGCAGCATCGCCATATTTAGCAATCAACAGGGTACGGATGTATTTGTGAATTTCCTGTGCTTGCTCGGGCGAGGCTGTTTTACCGGTTCCAATAGCCCAAACTGGCTCATAAGCAATTACCACTTTCTCGAAATCAGCATCGGTTAAATCAAATAGAACGCTTTCAATTTGTTCTTTTATTACTTCAAAGTGTTTGTTTGCTTCGCGCTCTGCCAATACTTCACCCACACAATAAATAGGAGTGAGGTTAAATTCAAGGGCTTTAGTAACTTTTACTTTTAGCTTTTCATTGGTTTCGCCATAATAACTGCGGCGTTCTGAATGACCAAGAATCACAAAATCAGCGCCAGCTGACCAAAGCATTTCTGCCGAAATTTCACCGGTAAATGCTCCTGAATTTTCTGTTGCACAATTTTGTCCTGCCACAAAAATACGATCGTTGTCCACTGCTTTGTTTACCTCCGAAATATGTGTAAATGGCGGTGCAACTACTACTATTACATCTTTATGGGCTTTTTCGACCACTAAATTGTTGATTTCTATAGCCAGATCAATTCCCTCTTGAAAGGTGGTATTCATTTTCCAGTTTCCGGCTACAATTTTCTTTCTCATAATAATTTATTTTTATTAGTACATAATAATTTAAAGCTTTCTTCTCCTTTTTTGTTCAAATATAGGTCTCAAATGAAGATAAATTGCAATTAGTAAGGTTGATAATAAAATCAAGGTGTAAATATAATATTTATCGGCTTGTTTCTTATAATTTGAAATTGGTTGATGCAATAAATTTTCACTAAGTTTTTGCCCCACAGGTAAATCATTTACATTCCATTTATTTATAATAATACCTTCTTTTACTAATAGTATTCCTGGATTTGCCCGAATCATAGTTTTAAGGGTAATTTCATCGGTAGCATAGAATTCATAAGTTGCCCCCGTTTTTTCCTTAAATTTTTCAATTTGTTCATCGGTTGATGCCGTTAAACCATAAACAGGATATTCATTCACAGCGCAAAAGTCAACTAATTGATTTATTCTTTCAACGTTTTCAACCTGGGTTTTTTCTAAATTATAGGTAACTATTAAAAAATTGTAATTCGTGCTACTTAGCAATTTATCGGCTATATCATTACCTTCCGAATCTGAAATGGTAAAATCGTGAATGGGAGGTTCATACCCTTTTTTAATCAATAGGTGTTTGGCCTCTACAAATTTCCATGTGCTGTCGGGAAGGTTTTGTAAAATAAATTCTTTGTTTACACCATCTTTTGAATAAATAAATCTGCTTTCCCAGATATCGGCAGCAGCGCCTTCCGGATAAACCATTCCATCGGGAATATAGGTGCCAATTTTGTAAGGTCTGTAATCGAGTATGGGGAGATGTTTGGTAGCATACCAACTTATGCCAAGTATAAAAAGCGCCGATGCACCAATTCCTGCCCATTGCTCGTAGCAATGAAGTTTTGTAGGTTGTTTTTTGCGAATCGCGAATAAGTAAATCACAGGAATTGTCAGTACTATATTTTTCCAAAAAGTTTGCCAGTTAGTCAGAATTAAGGCATCACCAAAGCAACCACAGTCGTGTACCGGATTGGTAAGTGCTAAAATAAAGGTAAGCGGGGTATAAAAGGCCATAAAAAGCAAAGCACCTAAAGCACTTTGTTTGGGCTTTAAATTTAGCAAAATTGCCGCTCCAATGGCAAATTCAATCATCGATTGAAAAATACTCAGGCCAAAAGCCATTCCACTTGCCCAATTTGCATTGAACGCAATGAAATAGTCGGTAAACTTATAGGCTGAGCCTAATGGATCGATGCCTTTTACGAATCCGGAATAAATAAAAACCGAACCAACCATAAGGCGGCTAACCCAACTAAAATAAAGATTTAGTTTATTCATACTTAATTCCTATATAAGTTGCTTAGTTTTCAAACTTGCAATTATCATTTGAAAGATGGTACCTGGTTCTAACATCTGCAATTGGCTGTTATAACAGGCAATCAATTCAAAAGTTGAATCCGATTCTACCAAATCAAGGTATTCCTGCCGTACTTTTTCCTGAAACGATAAATCGGCTTCGTGGATATCCTGTTTTCCTTCAAGGTAACCTCTATCATCTCCCGATCTTTGGTTACTTAAACTCTTGGTTGTGAATGAAAAAGGAACATCTAAAAAAAGACTCATATCAGGGCGGGGAATGCCATAATAATTATATTCCAGTTCATTCAGCCATTTGCGGAGGTTCATTTTTTCTTGTTGGTTTGATAATTTTGCTCCCTGAAAAGCCATATTAGAGTGCACGTATCGGTCAACTATCACTAAATCGCCGGCAGCTATCCATTGGTTAATGGTTTTTTTTGAATGTTCGCGGTCACCGGCATAAATTAAACCCACCAAAAAAGGGTTAACTTCATCAATTTTTCCTAAATCGCCGCGTAAAAAACGAGCAACCAAGTCTCCAAATATCCCATCATCAGTGCGCGGAAAATGCAAAAAATGGTAGGCAATATGTTGTTCAGTCAAATATTTTTTCAGCAATTTTAGCTGGGTTGATTTTCCCGAACCGTCTAATCCTTCAATTACAATAAAACTCATGTCGCTGGTATTTATAAAGTACAAAAATAGAAATTTCTTTTAGGCATCAAATAAGCAATAATTTCATTGAGTTAATTTCTCTATTTTTGTTTAAACGTTTTTATATGACAGAGTCATTTTTTTCGAAAAAACACCAAATTAACTGCCATGGCAAATTAATTGACTTATCAATCCCTAAAGTAATGGGTATTGTAAACGTTACACCTGATAGTTTTTTTGCGCAAAGCAGAGCTATGGTGACTAAAGAAGTTTTGGAGCGGGTTAAAAAAATGCTTGCCGATGGTGCTGATATGATTGATATAGGTGCTTATTCATCGCGTCCGGGAGCTGAACCCATTGATGAAGCAACGGAATGGAATCGGTTAGAACCCATCATAGATGCTGTAAGAATTGAATTCCCCGAATGTATTATTTCATTGGATACCTTTCGCTCAGCTATTGCCCAGCATGCTGTGGAGAAATATAAAGTCGATATCATCAACGACATTTCTTCTGGCAACCTTGACCCGAAAATGCATGAAACTGTTGCCGGACTTAAAGTTCCTTACGTTATGATGCACATGGTTGGAACACCGCAAACCATGCAAACTCAAACTCAATACTTACATTTAATGAAGGATATTTTCCTTTTTTTTGCCAAAAAAATTGAATCTTTAAAACTATTGGGAGTTCATGATATTATTATTGATCCCGGTTTTGGCTTTGCAAAAAACTTGGATCAGAATTACGAAATATTGGCAAAACTTGATGAATTTAAAATTTTTGAAATGCCGATATTGGTAGGTCTATCGCGCAAATCGATGTTGTATCGATTTTTAAATACTACTCCTGAAAATGTTTTAAACGGAACCAGTGTTTTAAACACAATAGCTTTGCAAAAAGGTGCTTCCATTCTTAGGGTTCATGATGTGAAAGAATGCAGTGAGTGTGTAAAGCTTTTTATGAAAACGAAGCAATTTTTGTAGAAATTGACAGATTGGAATAGTTCATCTAAAAAAGAAAATGTAGGTTTGTAAAAACAACGTATTTCATGATTCCATTATTTATAAGTATCCGATTTTTAGATATACTTGATATATTGTTGGTAGCTTTCTTTTTATATCAATTGTATTTTTTGATTAGGGGCACCGTGGCAATTAATATTTTTGTTGGAATTCTGGTAGTTCTGTTTTTTTGGTGGGTGGTTCGTTTATTAAATATGTCGTTGTTGTCAACAATTCTAGGATCGATACTTGGAGGAGGAGCCATCGTTATTATAATTGTATTTCAGCAGGAAATTCGCAGGTTTCTGCTTTTAATTGGAAATCATGAATTCTTTAATAGAAAGAATATACTTCAAAAATACTTTAGTGCCAGTTTTATTAGTATTTCCAGCCAATCATTAAAGCAAATTACCAATGCCTGCCGTCACATGTCAAAATCAAAAATAGGTGCACTTATTGTTCTTTCAAATAGGTCGGAATTGCAAACTTATGTGCAAACGGGCGATGTTTTAAATGCTGATATTTCACATCGTTTAATAGAATCTATTTTTTTTAAAAACAGCCCAATGCACGATGGTGCTGTTATAATTGTAAATGATAAGTTAAAAGCAGCCCGTTGCGTTTTGCCTATTAATGATGATTTAGTTTTACCTGCAAATTTTGGATTGCGTCACAGAGCAGCATTAAGCATGGCCATGGAAACTGATTCTGTGGTACTAATTGTTTCGGAAGAAACCGGCCATATTAGTTATGCAAAAGGCACTAATTTAACTACAAATGTTTCGCACGAAACCCTGTTCACTTTCCTGATTCAGGAATTTATGGTTAAAGCATAAAAAAGTCCCCTTTGATTGGGAACTTTCAAAATAATCAAATTCGCTAAAATATTTTGTTTTTGTTTCGTGGCGGAAACCGCTCCCGGTCTCTTCTAAAGCGTACTTTGTTTTCTTCACGTGCTAATAAACGAATAATGTTTTTTTGGTGAGTAAATATTAACAAAAGACTTATTAATACTGAAAATATAATTAGGGAAACAATGGTCTCCTTAAATATGAAAATTATAAGAATTGGGAAAAACAAACCTGCAGTCATAGAACTAAGCGAGACATATTTTGAAATTATCAAAACAATAATAAAAATACCGAGGCAAATAAGTGCTGAAAAAGGATGTATTGCAAGAACGATTCCTAATAAGGTGGCAACTCCCTTACCACCTTTAAAACCAACATAAAGTGGAAAAATATGGCCAAAAACAGCTAAGCCACCAAGAAGTAACTGTATATTAACAAATTGAGCCGAATAAGGCTCTAAATAATACAAATTGTGGATCAAACTTACAGCCAACCAACCTTTAAGAATATCAATCACAAAAACAACAATTCCCGGTGCAGTTCCAAGAACCCTGAATGTATTTGTAGAACCTGCATTACCACTGCCATGTTCTCGAATATCAATACCATAAAACCAACGGCCAATCCAAACAGAGGTGGGTATTGAGCCTATCAAATAAGCTCCAACACACAGTATAACTACATTCATTAAATTTGTACTCATGCTATTTGTGTTTAGTTAAACAAATGTAACAAAAATGTATTAATCGCAATATTACTATGATAAACAGGATGAACAGCAAAAACCCCGCCAATTATTTGGCGGGGTTCTAACAGTTTGGTATTAAGTATTTTGTATAATTAAATTGATGGTCCCGAAGGGATTAATTTTTTTCCTTCTTCCGTATCACAATACTGCTCAAAGTTTTTAATATATTTTGCGGCCAGTTCTTTTGCCTTTTTTTCCCATTCAGCAACATCTTGATATGATTTTCGAGGATCAAGAATACCATGTGAAACATTATTTAAGGCTTTTGGAGCCGTTAAATTTAGAATGGGTATTTTCACTTTTTCAGCATTTTCAATGGAACCATCAATAATTGCATCAATAATAGCACGGGTCTCTTTTATTGATATGCGTTTTCCTGTTCCATTCCAACCTGTGTTTACTAAATAAGCTTTAGCTTTATGTTGATCCATTTTTTTGCCAAGAGTGGATGCATATACAGTTGGGTGTAAGGTTAAAAATGCTTCTCCAAATGCTGGAGAAAAGGAGGGAACCGGTTCTGTAATTCCACGCTCAGTTCCTGCTAATTTTGAGGTATAACCACATAAAAAGTGGTATTGTGCTTGATGTTTATCAAGAATTGATACCGGAGGTAAAACACCATAAGCATCAGCCGATAAGTAGATAATTTTATTTGCGTGCCCAGCTTTTGAAGGTAACACAATTTTGTTGATATGATAAATTGGGTAGGAAACACGGGTGTTTTCTGTTACTGAACCATCAGCAAAATCAACAGTGCCATCAGGATTAACCGTAACATTTTCTAAAAGTGCGTCCCTTTTGATGGCTTTCCAAATATCAGGTTCATTTTCATAACTTAAATGAATGGTTTTGGCATAACATCCTCCTTCAAAATTAAAAACACCATGCTCATCCCAACCGTGTTCGTCATCTCCAATCAAAAATCGCTTCGGATCGGCTGAAAGTGTGGTTTTTCCGGTTCCTGAAAGTCCAAAAAATACAGCCACATCTCCGTCTTTTCCAACATTTGCAGAGCAGTGCATTGAGGCAATACCCCTTAAAGGTAAATAATAGTTCATCAGCGAGAACATTCCTTTTTTCATTTCACCGCCATACCAAGTTCCACCAATAATTTGAATACGGTCAGTTAGGTTGAATAATACAAAGTTTTCTGAATTTAAGCCATGTTCTTTCCAATTTGGGTCAGTTACTTTTGAACCGTTTATAACCACAAAATCAGGTTCTCCATATTGCTCAAGTTCAAATAAAGAGGGTCTTATAAACATATTGGTTACAAAATGAGCCTGCCATGCAACTTCCATAATAAACCGTACTTTCATTCGGGAATTCTCATTGGTGCCACAAAATGTGTCAACCACATATATTTTCTTTGCTTTTTCAAGTTGGTTGGTCACCAGTTTTTTACAAGCAACGAAAGTGTCAACAGTTACCGGACGGTTTATGGTTCCATCCCACCAAATGGTTTCTTCTGAAATTTCATCGTTTACAATAAACCTATCTTTTGGTGATCGTCCGGTAAAAACACCTGTTTTTACTGCTACTGCTCCAAAATTGGTTTCATACCCTTTTTCAAATCCTTCATTGCCCAGATTCATTTCATCAACATACAATTTCTGATAGGTAGGATTATACACAATTTCTTTTACATTACTGATTCCGTATTTGATTAAATCAATATTCATCATAACCTCATGTATTTATTTTAATATTTTTTTTGAGTTCAAATATAATTTAAAAAATTTGCTTTTTTGTCATTTATACTGAATTACAAGTATAAAAATACCAGCAATCATTTTGAAATAAAATCGTAGAAATCATGCAGAAGCTAGACGGCTTTCATCTTACCCAGACTTTTAAAACCTCTTAAGAACTCTTGAATCGAGATTCGTCGTTTGCCAGACATTTGAATATCTTCAATAAATATAAAACCGTCTTTAACAGCAACTTTTAGAAATGTTTTTTCATCAGTTTCTATTTTTCCCGGTTCAAACTGATGATTATCGATTTCAATTCTTGTTTTGAATAATTTAAAGGGGTGTAAACAGCCATTTTCATCTAAAAAATTGGCCCAAGCTGCTGGATAAGGGCTTAAACCACGCACTAAATTATGAATTGTACGTGCGGACAAATTCCAATTAACGTTACAATTCTCTTTATAAATTTTTGGCGCATGATGAATGATAGTTGATTGTACTTGGTTTTGCGGAACTTCAGCATAACTATTATTAAGAATTGCATTTACTGTTTTGCTCAATAACTGGGCTCCTTGTATCATCAATTTATCATGAATACTTCCTGCATTATCATCAGGTTCAATGGGCGTTCCTTCCTGAAATAAAATATCGCCGGTATCAATTTCATGCTTTAAGAAGAATGTGGTAACACCAGTACTTGTCTCACCATTAATAATAGCCCAGTTTATGGGTGCGGCGCCTCTATAATTTGGCAGTAACGAAGCATGCAAATTGATGGAGCCTAAGCGGGGCATACTCCATATACTTTGTGGTAACATCCTAAATGCAACAATAATTTGTAAATCGGCATTTAGTTGTTTTAATTGCTGGTGAAAAATCTCATCCTTTAATTTAACCGGTTGTAGGACTAAAAGATTGTTTTGAAGAGCAAAAGTTTTAACTGCCGATTGGCTTATTTTTTGACCTCTGCCAGCAGGTTTATCAGGACTGGTGACTACTCCAATAACATTATAATTGTTTTGTAATAAAACAGCAAGACTTTCAACGGCAAACTCGGGTGTGCCCATGAAAATTATTCGAAATTCTTTCTTCAAAAACATTGTTTAGTTTATTCTTGAGTTATTAAACTGATGCAGTTCATTTTAAATAGTTTGGTAATTGAACCGTTGAGTCCGCTCCGAAAAGTCATCCGATGAATCAATTATTAAAAT
>DYQV01000001.1 GCA_020719105.1 Rikenella microfusus | reverse complement strand
ATTGAGGTGTAGCTTAATCGTCAGGATTATTAATGAATAATCCGGGTTAACACCCAACAGAAGTAACAAAAAAGCCGATTTATCTGACTGGTTATCCGATTGAATTTAAACGGTAGTCTTCTACTTCTTTCTCAAGATTCCGTTGGGTAGTAATATCCAAAACCAAGTCAATTACCTTGTTCAATTCGCCAGCCTTGTTTTTAAATGGGGTAAAGGTATGTTTGAACCAAAGTTCGGCATCGGGGGTAATAAAATTGACAACGAGTGTTCCACTTTCACCGGCATGCAGCCCCGACCAAATTTGGGAAAAGGCTGTTTCTAAGGTTTCATTGCCTGCAAAAAATTCCTGAAACGACTTGCCAATTAAAATACTGGCATTCAAATGGGTTCTGCTTAAAAAATTGTCGTTAATGGAAGATATATTTCCATGCCGATCAATTTCAATGGTACCTAACGTATTGTTTATGGCATCAATCGTGTTCATCATTTCCATCTCCCTACGGGCTGCTTCTTCTTGAGTTGCTTGAAGTTCTTCCATGTTTTGTCTCAATTCTTCTTCCTGTGCCGACAATTCATCTCCCCGCATTTTTGATTCATCCAATAAATAGCGGGTTTGTTCATTAATACGGACATTTGAAATAGTGGAAGCTATGGTTTGTCCAAGCGATGTAATAAATTCAATTTGGTGTTTTTCAATGGGTTTAAACGATGCCACTTCAATTACCCCCATTACATTTTCGTCAATAATAAGTGGTACTAAAAGCAAATAATTGGGTTCAGCACCACCAAGTCCTGAAGTCAATTGGATGTAATTATCTGGTAATTCTGTCAGATAGACGGGTAATTTTTCAAAAGCGCACCTTCCAACCAAGCCTTCTTTTATTTCAAAATTCTTTTTCAGAAATTTTTCTCTACCATAAGCAATAGCCGATTTCATTTCAAAGAATTTGTTTTTTTCGTCCAATTCGTTTAATATATAAATAGCTCCTTGATTTGCCCCAACGTAATCAATCAGTTCATTCATAACGTTCTTAGCCAATCGATCCATATTATCTGAATTTTGTCTCAAAATGTCGCCAAAATCAGCCAGCCCTTTGGTAATCCAATTTCTTATTTCATCGCTTTTGGCCAAATCTTCAAATAATTCTTTCGATTTTTTTAAGTTCGCACGCATTTCCAACAATGCATTTCCAAGCATATCTTCCGGGCCGAGTGCTTCAAATTTACTGTCGTAATTTCCATTGCCAATCTCCACTCCAAATTCCGAAGTTTTTCTTATATTCTCAATGTATAAGTTCATTGCATCGCTCATATCCCCAATTTCATCATTAGCAGTTTTCAATTTTTCTTTAGGTAAAATACCTTGTGCCATGGTTAATAAAAAATCTTTCAATTTAAGTATCGGAAATACGATGCTCCGGGTAGTGACCAATGCAGAAGCGATAACAAAAAGTGTAATTAATAAAACAGCTATTAATATAAAACGCTGAAACCACCAGAATGAGTTACTCATTTCAAGTGTAGTTTCTTTGGCTTTATCATCCATTATTTTTTTAATTTTTGATAGAGATTCCAAGCAACTTGAAATTTCAATAGTAATTGAACCCCCTTCTTCTACCATGGGAGCGGTTTCAGCAATTATCATAAAATCATCATAACTTTCAAAACTGTTTAAAAGATCCATTATTTTTTTTTGCTCAACAAACAATGAAGTTTCAATGGTATTAAGCAAGGAGTCAATACTTGTTTTTAATGATGGTTCCCAGTAATTTGCCAGTGCATTAATTTCCGTCTTCAGTGCTGGAAAATCTTTTGAATGGATGGCTTGTAATTTCTTTTTATCAGGTGTGTTCAATTGTTTTTCAATGAAAACCCAATTTTTTATAAGCATGTATGAATTATTAACCATTGTGGTCAAATCCTGCAGCTTTGCTGTGGATGGATTGTAAACAGTAAGAATTTTATTGTTTAATTCTTGGCTTTCATTCAAGGTGGAATAGGTGAAAATACCATTTAGAAGTGTTGCAAATAGCAGAACACCAAATCCCAAAATTAATTTATTAGTAATTGTAAAACGAGCCTTCATTCGTGTAATATTTTTAAAAACAGAATATTAGATGCTACGATATAAATTTTATCCGTAGATGGTTTTATTGATTTTGTGAAGATACTTATTTCTCGGTAAAACTATATTTTCAGTAGTTATTTTTTTATTAATTTGCTGTTATGTTAAAATAAACTGGTAAACCCAAGGTGTATTTTGCCCTCATTTAAGGCAAATGGTTCTTGGTCTTTTTTTCCTATGGCAAAAGCAATCGAAGCTATGCCTGCTTTTGTTTTTATATTAATGCCCATTCCAATGGCTCCCCTTTTAATTGTAGTAAAATTTGTAGTTGTGGGTTCGTTAAACCAGCCTAAATCGTAAAATAGTTCCATGTAGGAAGCACTTTTTAAAATAATCCGGTAGGCTCCCGTAAAATAGGTAAATGACTTAGAATAAATGCTTTTCTCATTGAATCCACGAATGGAATTAAATCCTCCGGAGCGCAATAAATTGTTGCTATACAATGAATCGTTGCTTAGTAACCCAGTCTGATTTTTAAAATAGAAAGCTCCTAGTGGCGCTGGAATCATCCATTCTAAGGTTTCTTGAATTTCAGATGAAAACGATTGGTAATTTTCAGTATCTTTTTTAATATTTTTTTTATTGCCGACCAGTATAAACACGTCTATGCCAATTCCTTTAGTTGTTAGTTGCATTTGACTGAATGTTTGGTATTTGTAGCTCAATCCATACAAATGACTTTCCGATGTTCCGTAAATTGAAACACCTTGTTGGGCGGTGGAGGTGTTTTTCCATTGCAACAGCAGTGCTAATTCACCTAAATTAAGGCTTGGTATGCTTATTCCTGCTGTTATGGCCGTATTTGAAAATGAACTATCTTGCTTTTCAAATTGAGCGGAACTTACAATACCAATCGGACTTTTAAATAAATAGGGAAATTGAAAATTTACTTGCAAATCTTGCGAAGCAGGGGCAGGTTTTTTCCAATTTAAATACATTTTTTCGCCCATTTTTAGCGAATTAACTAATTGTAATTCAACGGTTCCTGTTATTTCAGTTTCGTTTTTCTGGTTGGTTTGAACTCCAAGAATTCCGCTAAAACTGTTTTGTTGAATAGCTTTCATTGATAACTGCAATTGGGCTTTTGTTCCTTCAAAGCTAAGCGCTACCGAATCTAATTTTAGAAAACCCGATTGATTGATAAGAAAACTACTGTTTTTCACCTTTTTTAATTCATACGGTTTATTTGGAAAAATACCTGTTTTGTTTAGAATGTAATTTGTGCTAATTAATTTTGGACCCAAAACATGCAATGTATCAAAAGTGAATCTTTCGCCTTTTTGTATTTGATAAGTGACACTAATTGAATTTGATTCTGTAACAAGTTCCTTTTTAATAAAAGCAGCAGCGAACCCCTCAGAATATAGTCCGGTAAGTATTTTGTCTTCTATTTTAGTAAGGGTTTTATAATTATATGGTGTTGGAGTTCTTAATTTCGGTAGAAAGGGGTTATAGGTTTCAGGTAAACAGTTCCACTGGTTTAAAAAGTACTGATTTCCCCTTGTAGCAAAAATGGTGGCTTTTGTGGAATCAAAAATTACCGAATCAATAGAAAATGCAAGATAGCCTTTATTAATTTCGGATAGTTTTACTTCATTTAATTTAATAAACAAGGCTTCTTTTGAGCTAAATTGATTAGGAAATTTTTTAAAATCGCAATCCGAACATTTTATGGTTACCGATAGGCGGTTGTTTTGTGCGAAAGAATTCGAAATTCCTAAGTAGAAAAGGAACAAGCAAGGCAATAAATAGGGAATATTTTTAAAGTAATGGTGATTACTCATGCAAATTCAGTTGTGTTTTTTTCATTGGTTCATGAACCCTTGATTTTTAATTGTTTGTAAAAAAGAATTAGAAAAATGGACATTATCACTTTTTTTGTATCGCTTTTCAGTAAAAATTTGCGCCAAATTATCCGTTTTATTTTCTTCAATCAGTTTTTTTGTACCCGGAAGAGCCTCTTTGTCAGCATACAGTTTATCAATATCAGCGGCAGAATAAGGTTGATATTTTTCGTAATGCAAAATAGCCTCAAGTGGCAATCTATCGGTTAAATTAGGATTCTCATCGGGGTAACCTAAAACTATTGAAGTTACCGGCACAACTCCCATGGGCAAATTTAACAATTGAATTATTTTGTCAGCAGCATAAGTAGTGGTACCTAAATAGCATATTCCAAGTCCATTATTTTCCGCTTCAATGCAAATATTTTGACTCGCTAACAAAGCGTCAATAGAGGCATTATAAAACCACAAAAAATTGTCATATCCCGGAAATGCATTGCGTTGCTGGCACCATTGATTAAACCGGTTTATATCGGCGCAAAAAGTTAGGTGCACCGGAGCTTCCAATACCATATTCTGTTTAAAATGAATTTCCCAAAGTTGTTTCCGGATTAACTCATCGGTAGTAACAATTATGCTATATACTTGCATGTTTCCCGTATTTGACGCCCGCGTTCCGGCATTCAATATCTTTTCCAATAGAGTAGCTTCTATGGGCGTACTTTTGTATTTTCGAATGGACCGGTGATTAAATAAAGTATTCATTTGTTTAGTTTTTGCAAAGGTAACCCCCTTTCGTGGAATAAAAAATATAGTTTTTAACGTGTACATGAAATTAACAGCTACATTTCAGGTTTTTAAATGAAAATTATTCATCTTTGACATCGATTTTTAATAACAGATATTCTTCCAATATATTTAAATTTATGATGCGATTCGTTGAGCGGTTTTTCGGGAATATTGAGTGGGTATTGGTTTCACTTTTTTTGCTGACCTTACCATTTATTTATACTACCCAATTGCTTGATCCGGTGCTTTATTCAAGATTCTTAGCCTTGACAGTTTTTATTTTATTACTTACCATTGCTTTTTCCATCCGGCTATTTTCCAATAAAGTTATTTTCTTTTTTACAAGAGTTGATAAAATAATATTTGGTTCGGCCTTAGCTTACCTATTTATTAATGTCATATCCTCGATGGGTGTAATTAATTACAAAGAAGCGGTTTTTCATTTAACAAAAGAAACTACCTATATTTTACTGTTTTTTTATTTATATCAATTGCTCAGGAATAATTCTAAGGGGAAGGATGTTTTAATAAAGTCAGTGTTAATAATGGCGGGATTTTATTTAGCTATAGGGTTTGTGCAATTGTGGCGATCTGATTTTACGCAATTTAATGCGGCAACCGATCATTACGGATATTATTTTAGGCAAGCTATTGGACATGTTTTATCCACATTGGCGAATGTGCTGTTGTTTTCTTCCTTCCTATTCATGAGTTTGCCATTCTCAATTTATGGTCTGATAGTTTACAAAAAGGTTTGGCGCATTATTTCCGGATTGGTATTGGCTTCAGCTTTGTTTTTTATTTTTATTTTAGCCTCAAAGGGTATCTGGGGAGCAACTGGCTTAGCATTTAGCGTTATTGGCTTATTGGCTTATTTTTATCTGTTTTTCATGAGGTCCAAGCAAACCGGAAAATTATTGCCGAATAGTTTTAAAATCGCTCTGCTGTTAGTTCCCATAGTAATACTTTTATCAGGTTATCTCGTTTTAATGAAGTCCGATGTCAAATTGGCTAAAATGGTGTCCGATAAAATATCTCAAGTAATTGATGCTGAAACAACCCTACAGCAAGATTATGGAACTCCAATGCCAACATCTACCCAAACTAGGGTGTATGTTTGGAAAAACACATTAGAACTGGTAAAGGAACACCCAATTATTGGAATTGGAGGAGGGCAATGGTGGATTGAATATCCGAAATATGGCCTCGACCGTTTTGAACATGATATTAGGAATGGAACCATGCTTTTTCAGAGGCCTCACAACGATTTTCTTTGGATACTTTCCGAAAATGGAATTGTAGGTTTTTTGTTTTATATGATTATTTATATTGGAATACTTGCCGTTGCGCTTATCAATTTTCTAAAACAAAATGAGTGGTCGGTAAGAATCTTTTCAGCATTGGCTTTTGCTTTCCTAGTAGGGTTTATGGTTGATATGTTTGTTTCTTTTCCCCGGGAACGGGTAACTCATAATTCAATGCTGGCCATTTTATTTGCGTTAGTATTGTTGTTAATACCTTCTGATGAAAAATCGCAAAAGCGAATTTCGTTTAAAGCTTATAAAATAGCCCTTATATTTTTCATGCTCATTCTTACTACTTTGAATGTATGGGCTGCTAACCAGTTTATTTCCGGTGAAAAAGCTGCCAGGGCAATAAAATATGGGATAAAGACCAAAAATTTCAATTTAACTTATAGGGCCGCTCGCAGCGTGGAAAACACGCTATATACATTGGATAATTTTACTACTCCCATGAAATATTATGAGGGAGTGGCACTCACTTCTTTAAAAAACCTGGAAGGAGCAAAACAAGCATTTTTAGAAGCGTATAAAATTAATCCATATCACTTACAGGTAATTAATAATTTGGCCACTTGCTATGATTTAACCGGTGACAAACAAACAGCATTAAAGTATTATCAGGTAGCTTTAAATATATCTCCCAGATATAAAGAAGCCTTGATAAATAAATCAATTGTTCATTATAATTTGAATGAATTTGATAAAGCATTGGAATGTATGTTGCAAATTCCGGTTAACGAAAAAAATCCCGAAAAGTTTGAAGCTACTATGATAACAATATGTAAAAGGAAAGCTATTACCTTGGTAAATAAATGTGACGAACAAAAATTTAAAAAATGGATAGCCGATTCGAACAAAGTTAAAGCTACTTTTGTTAAAGTTCAAAAAGAAAAAACTAACTTTGACGTAATATTATTGGATGAGCTTTCAAAATAGTTTTATTTAGAATATTATTTTCATATTTTTATCGCAAAATCGGAGTGAAAAATTGGTGTAAATGATTAAAATTTAAACACATGAAAAAATTAATTATCCTTATGGTTATAGCTTTGTTTGGTATTGTTTTGCTTAATTCATGTAAAACTGCCGATTGTCCAGCCTATTCTCAAACCAGTCCCGCAGAGGTTGAACAAACTGCCTAACTAAATTTTACAATTCGTTAAATGGAACCTCTTTGAATGGAGGTTTATTTTTTTTATGAAGTATGTATTACCCTTTCTGTGTTTGTGTTGCTTATTTCTGAATGTTAATGCTCAAGGAGATATATCGGACGAAAAGAAAGCATTAATTAGAAATGAACACACTTTTGATTTTCTCCTAAATAGCAATGGATGGGGATTCGGTTATTCCTATGGTAAGATGAAAAATATTCATCGAAAGACCATGTACACCATTGAATGGGTTTCCATTAAAGATCAAAAGGAGAAAAAATTTACCTCCCATCCCGATTATCGTCGTTTTGTTTTTGGCAAGCAAAACGATTTTCTAAATTTCCGCTTTGGATATGGCAATCTAATTACTCTTTATGATAAAAAAGATAAAGGGGGAATTGAAATCAGGTGGTTTTATCAATTAGGACCGGTTCTTGGTTTTCTTAAGCCCGTTTATTATTATACTGTAAATACAACCTTACCGGGAACGGATCCGATACGTATAGAAAATTTTGAAAGTTTGGTTCGAAAAGGATCCAACATTTTAGGTGGAGCGAGCTATTTTAAAGGATTTGATGAGCTTTCAGTGCTCCCTGGTCTGTATGCCAAAATTGGAGGCAGTTTTGAGTTTAGTAAGAGTGATTTAATAGTTAATGCATTAGAATGCGGGATTACCTTTGATTGTTATCCTAAAAAAGTTGAGATTATGGCAAACAATCAAAACAAATTTTACTTCCTATCTATTTTTATAAGTTACCGATTTGGTCGGATTTATAACCCACATGCTAAAAAGGAAACAGGAATAAAAAATAAATAACGCGGTTTTTATGCTGCTAAATAGGTTTATCATTTGTAGTTGCTGAATAGGTACCTTTTATAGTTAATTTATTTTTCATTATCTTGTGAGCCTTAATTGAAATGGAAACTATTGAAGATTGAAAATACAACATCATGAAAAACAAATACTTATATTTAAGCATGTTCCTTGTCGTGGTGATAGGAATTACATTCGTTCTATCATCTGCTAAGGAAACAGTTCGAAGCTTTGAATCAAGAAGCTATCAGAACAAAATTGCAAATAGTGCACAAGGAGCTTTTGAATTTATTATGAATATCCGCGCAAATCAGGAAACAAAAACCATTGATATTGCTGATATTAAAAGGGCTCAGAATCAACTTAAAGAAATATCAAATAGAAAGAGTGCAGTTGATGCTTGGGTTTACCGTGGGCCTGACAATGTTGGAGGCCGGACCAGAGCTTTATTGATTGACAAGGATAATTCAAACATAATGTTTGCCGGAGGGGTAGCTGGAGGCCTTTGGAAATCTACTTCGGCAGGGCAATATTGGGAGTCAGTGCAATATTATGGAGCCACCACCGAAGATTTTGCAAACTTAGCCATAGTGTCGATATGTCAGGCGGCAAACGGTGATATTTATTTTGGTACCGGTGAAGGTTTTGCTGGAAACCATGGAGAAAATACTCACACCCCAATGATTTTAGGATCCGGAATATGGAAATCAAGCGACCGCGGGCAGTCGTTTGCAAAAATTGCTTCAACAGAACCATCTGTTGATACGGCGTTTATTTTAGTTAATAAAATGGCAGCCGATCCAGTCAATCCTGACTTAATCTATGCTGCAACCGATAAAGGGTTAAAAGTTTCAGACAATGGGGGTACAACTTGGAATCCTGCACCATTGGAATTAAGCATTTATGATAATAGAACGGCTACTGATGTTAAAATTGCTACTGATGGTTCTGTTATTGCAAGTGTTGGAGAGCACTGTTTTGTAAAAAAGGCAGGTTCAACGGTTTTTTTGGATAAGTCAGGTACTGATAATTTGGAAAATCCAGAAAACGGTCATTTAATAACCACTTCCGATGTTGGTAGAATGGAATTTGCTTATTCACCACAAGATCCGAAAGTTGTATTTTGTGCCGTGGTAACACATGTAGGCCAATTAAGAAATATATACAAATCCGCTGATGGAGGCGATAATTGGGTAGTTATTGGTAAAGGAGGTTCTGCCTTATTCCAGCCTTTTGGTTCACAAGGAACCTATGATTTATGCATTGCCGTGAACCCAGCTAATAATAAGGAAGTATTTATTGGAGGATTGGATATTTGGTTTGGAAAAGCTGCCAATACGGGCGATCTTTTTGCATGGAGCCAGGTAACTCTTTGGAATATGTATGAATTAAACCCTTTGTATGTTCATGCCGACCAACACGCCCTTGTTTTTGATCCCAAAGATCCACAAACAATGTTTGTGGGAAGTGATGGAGGTATTGCCAGAGGTTTCTTAGGTAAGGATGGGATTAAATATCAGTTTAAAACGATGAATAAAAACTACAATGTGACTCAGTTTTATTCAGTAGCGGTGAATAGTTATGGTTTTTTGCTGGGTGGAACTCAGGATAATGGAACTCAATTGATTGTTGAAGGTTTTGGTAATTCCGATTTAAATGGATTCCAAATGCTAGGTGGAGATGGTGGACATAGCGTTATGTCGCAAATTAACCCCGCAATTGCTTATGGAACTATTTATTTTGGAGGCTTATGGCGTAATAATGACAAAGAGTACGGTGATTGGAATACCTTTTATAACTCTGATATAATAGATGCTCATTGGGTACCAGCTGATACTTGGGATCCATCCAAACAAGAAGCTTCTTTTGTCACACCCATTGCTTATTGGGAAACTGATAATGATGCGATTGGAACCGATACGGTTAAATTTATTGCAAAAAAAAGATATCCAAAAGATACTACCGTAGTTTTTCCAAGTTATAACGTTAACAAAGCTCCTATTATTTTTACCATGGATAAAACTTATGAAGAGGGAGATACCATCAATTATAGAGATAATTATCGAGCTTTGTTTGCGTTAGGGATGAAAAGGGAGGTTTGGGTTACCCCTTTTGCTGCCAATTGGAATAAAACCATTTCAAATAAAGATTGGTGGAAAACGCTTAAAAATAATACAATGAGCTCCGAAGAGTATGTTACTCAAATGAAGTTTTCAATGGATGGAAATAACTTATTCTTTTCAACCAGTGAAAATGAAATATATCGCCTCTCAAATTTGAAGGAAGCCAGAAACAACAATAATGCTAGTTATTTACCAAGTGCCAGCGGAACTAAAGTAACAGTGCTAACTAAAATTGGGGGATTTGGTTCCCGGTCCATAACAGGTATAGCCTGTGATCCAAATAATTCGGATAATTTGATTATTACCTTAGGAAATTATGGTAATGAAAGCTATATTTATTTAACTACTCAAGCTACAACAATTGCTGCTAGTGGTTCTTTTTCAAATTTCACCGATATTACCGGGAACATACCGAAAGTACCCGTTTATTGTGCACTATTTGAATTAGATAAAGTGAAAAGTACGGTTATTATAGGTACTGATATGGGAACATTCAAGACCACAGATATTTTTAGTCAGGTATCTTCGGGTTCAACTATTAATTGGGAATCGTATCAGGATGGAGTTGGTGCAGCGCCTGTATTCCAAATTACCCAATTGGACATGCCTAAATGGAACGGTAGCAATTATGGTAAAATATATATTGGCACTCATGGCCGGGGATTTTTTGAAGACAGAAATTATGTTGGTATTCCTGAATTAGATGGTTCAAGGAAAGCCGGTTTAATAAAAAAAATAGCCTTGAATATTTATCCAAACCCAGTTGTTGAAGAGTTAAACCTTACATTTAACTTGGTTGAAGGTGCTCCAGTAAAAATTGAGGTGATTCAAATGAATGGACAAATTGTTAAAACTGCTGATTTAGGAAATAGGTGGGAAGGGCAAAACAGTATCAAATTGAATATTAATGATTTGCCGCAAGGATCCTATCTTTTAACCATTCATTCAGGTGGTCATCAGGGTACGACCCAATTCGTTAAAAAATAAATAAAAATTTATTTGACAGAAAGCCGGGCAATTGTCCGGCTTTTTTTTGCTTTTTGAAATACGAATTTTTAAATTTGTGCGCATTTTTAAAAACATATTTTTTGTTTTTGATTCATGTAGCGTTCAATTTGTAATTTAATATTTAAAAATTATACATTATGTCAAAAATTAAAATTGGGATTAATGGCTTTGGTCGTATTGGTCGTTTCGTTTTTCGTGTTGCTGTTGCAAACGATAAATTTGAGGTAGTTGGAATAAATGACCTTATTGATGTGGATTATATGGCTTATATGCTGAAATATGATTCAACACATGGACAATTTAAAGGAACCGTTGAAGTAAAAGACGGAAAATTAATCGTAAACGGAAAGGCAATCCGTGTAACTGCCGTTAAAAATCCTGCCGAGTTGAAATGGAATGAAGTAGGTGCTGAATATGTTGTAGAGTCAACTGGACTGTTCCTTTCAAAAGATACAGCAAAAGGTCACTTGGATGCAGGTGCTAAAAAAGTAATTATGTCAGCTCCATCAAAGGATGATACTCCAATGTTTGTAATGGGTGTTAACCATAAGAAATATGCCAAAGACATGGATTATGTATCAAATGCATCTTGCACGACCAACTGTTTAGCACCGATAGCTAAAGTATTGCACGATAATTTTGGCATTCTTGAAGGTTTAATGACAACCGTTCATGCTACTACAGCTACGCAAAAAACCGTTGATGGTCCTTCACATAAGGACTGGAGAGGTGGCCGTGGTGCGGGTCAAAATATCATTCCTTCATCAACCGGTGCCGCTAAAGCCGTTGGTAAAGTTATTCCTGAATTGAATGGAAAACTAACCGGAATGTCATTCCGCGTACCAACTCCTGATGTTTCTGTAGTTGACTTAACTGTACGTTTGGAAAAAGGTGCTTCTTATGAAGCTATTTGCGCAGCAATGAAAAATGCTTCTGAAGGTGAAATGAAAGGTGTTTTGGGATATACTGAGGATTCTGTTGTTTCAAACGATTTTACAGGTGATACAAGAACCTCTATCTTTGACGCAGGTGCTGGAATCAGTTTGAACAGCAACTTTGTAAAAGTAGTTTCTTGGTACGATAACGAAATGGGTTATTCTGCAAAAGTTGTAGAACTTATTCAACACATGCATTCTGTTGATCACGCATAGTTTTGCTATTCAAAATAAATACAAGCCGCTCTTTGGAGCGGCTTTTTTTGTTTTAATAGGTATTAAAAGGCATAATCATTGAAATTTCTTCACATATTTGCAAATTATAAAATTTTAGAATTGTGGGTAGGAAAAAAAACAATCCATTACTTGAAAAAATAGTTATTCAAAGCATAGCTGCCGAAGGAAAGGCAATAGCCAGATTCAACGATCAAGTGGTGTTTGTGCCATTTGTTGTTCCGGGCGATGTGGTTGATTTACAGGTGGGGAAAAAGCGAAAAAAATACATGGAAGCTAAGGCAGTGCATTTTCACGAATATTCAACCCAACGGGAAATAGCATTTTGTAAACATTATGGTACCTGTGGAGGATGCAATTGGCAAATACTTCCTTATACCGAACAGTTAAACTACAAGCACCAACAAGTTATTGATGCGCTTACCCGGATTGGAAAGTTGGAAATCCCTGAACCAGAAAGAATTTTGGGAAGTGCTTCAACTACTCAGTATAGGAACAAATTGGAATTCACTTTTTCAGTTCACAAGTGGTTATCAAAAAAAGAAATGGAACTTGAAGCAAAAAGCTATAATGCCCTTGGTTTTCATATTCCAGGTTTTTTTGATAAAATTATTGATGTAGAACATTGCTATTTGCAGCCGGAACCCAGCAATGAGATCCGGTTGGCAGTTCGAAATTTTGCCTTAGAAAAAGGATATGAGTTCTACAATCAACGCAGTAACAGTGGGTTTCTTCGGAATATTATCATTCGTACTTCTACTACCGGTGAAGTAATGGTAATTGTTATTTTTGGTACTGACCAAACTGAAGCCATTCAGGAGGTAATGAAATTTCTTTTGGAAACATTCGGTTCAAAAATTACCTCCTTGCAATACATTATCAATAAAAAAGTAAACGATTCTTATTCCGATTTAGAGTCAGTTATTTATAGCGGTCAGGATTGCATTTATGAACAAATGGAAAACCTGAAATTTAAAATAGGACCCAAATCTTTTTATCAAACCAATTCAAATCAAGCCTATCAGCTATATTTAAAAGTACGCGATTTTGCTGATCTTAATGGGAATGAAACTGTTTACGACTTATATACCGGTACAGGAACTATTGCGTGTTTTATTGCGGGTAAGGCTTTAAAAGTTATTGGTGTAGAGTATGTTGATGATGCGGTGAAGGATGCTAAGTATAATGCTAAAATGAATAACATTAATAATGTGCAATTTTTTGCAGGCGATATGAAAGATGTACTTACTGATGATTTTGTTCTAACCCATGGAAACCCAAATGTAATTATTACGGATCCACCACGCGCTGGAATGCATCCATCAGTTGTTGAAGCAATTAAGAAGTGCGATCCCGAAAAAATTGTTTATGTAAGCTGTAATCCAGCTACCCAAGCTAGAGATATCGATTTATTAAAAGAGGTGTATAAAATTACAAAAGTTCAACCGGTTGATATGTTTCCTCATACCCACCATGTTGAAAATATAGTGTTACTTGAAAAACGGTGATAAGAATCAGAATAATATATCATTTTTTATGTGATTAAATAGTTAAGTTTTTATATTTTTGGATTTTATCATGTTATTCAGCATAAAATAGTTATAGAATGATGCAAAAAAATATTGATTGTGATAAATGCTTAGATGCCCCTGAGGCAATCTTTTCTTTGTTACGTCCTGAACAGATTGAATTTGTTAGGGAGAGACACTCATGTGGTTATTATAAAAAGAACGATACTTTGTTCAAAGAAGGAGATGATCCAATTGGACTATTGGTTCTTTGTGAGGGCAAAGTCAAAGTTTTTAGAGAAGGGGTGGGTCGCAGAGAACAAATTGTTCGGATGGTTAAACCTTTCGGATTAATGGGATTTAGAGCACTTTTTGCTGAAGAACACCACATAGCCACTGCGGTAGCATTAGAAGATACTACTGTTTGCATTGTTGATAAAGAAGATTTAATGAAACTGATTCGTGAGAACAGTGATTTTGCCTTAGGATTAATACGTTCGCTAGCTACTGATTTGGGATTTTCAAACAGAAGAACGGTTGCTTTAACACAGAAGCATATTCGTGGACGTTTAGCCGAATCTATAGTTTTCCTTAAAGACACCTATGGATTAGAAGATGACGAATCAACCATTAAAATATTTTTGTCGAGGGAAGATATTGCCAACCTTTCAAATATGACTACTTCGAATGCCATTAGAACTTTATCAACATTTGCTAGTGAAGGGGTTATCTCAATCAGTGGAAGAAAGATAAAGATTCTAGACATGAAAAAATTGGATAGGATAAGTACTCTTGGCTAAAAAAACAGATTGTTTCATCTTATTTTTTAAATATAAAAGATACATTTATTTTCCTTTTAAGCTTATTGTATCGGTGAATTAACTATTTTTAGTTCTATATTTGTTCAATATAATTAGGGTGTATATTTAGGTGTTTTTATTTGAAAGGGTCTATCAAGATTAAATTATGTTGAAAAGGATTAAAAGCGCATTAATTTCAGTTTACCATAAAGATAATTTAGAACCATTAGTAAGAGAATTAAACCAATTAGGAGTTAAATTCTTTTCCACTGGGGGAACTTATGATTTTATTAAAGGGATGCAAATTCCAGTAACTGGAGTTGAAGAGTTGACATCGTATCCTTCAATTTTAGGCGGAAGGGTAAAAACATTGCACCCCAAAGTATTTGGCGGAATACTTGCCCGAAGAGAAAACGCTGAAGATAAAAAGCATTTGGAGCAATATGAAATTAATGAAATTGATTTAGTAATTGTCGATTTATATCCATTTGAGGCAACAGTTGCTAGTGGAGCGGCAGAAGATGATATTATTGAAAAAATTGATATTGGGGGAATTTCGTTGATAAGGGCTGCAGCAAAAAACTATAACGATGTGGTCATAATCAGTTCCCGAAATCAATACGATGAGTTGCTTTCAATCCTTAAAAGCCAACATGGGGAAACCACCCTTGCTCAACGGAAAAAATTTGCCCTTCAGGCTTTTGACACTTCCTCTCATTACGATTCAGCAATTTTTAATTTTTTCGATAAGGAAAATCCAACCAGTTATAAAGCAGAGTTTTCAAAATGTATGAATCTGAGGTATGGTGAAAACCCACATCAGAAAGCTGCTTTCTATGGTGATTTTGATGAATCGTTTACTATTTTGGGTGGTAAGGCTGTAAGCTATAACAATATTCTTGATATGGATGCTGCCGTTAAATTAATGGATGAATTTAACGAAACCACCTTTGCCGTTTTAAAACATAACAATGCTTGCGGAATTGCATCGCGTTCCAAACTTGTTGATGCATGGAAGGAAGCTCTTTCTGGCGATCCTGTTTCAGCTTTTGGTGGCGTATTAGTTACAAACACCGTAATTGATTTGGAAACAGCCAAAGAAATTGATAAGCTTTTTTACGAAGTATTGATTGCCCCTGCCTTTGAAAAAAGTGCCCTTGAATTACTCTTAAAAAAGGATAAGCGAATAGTTGTAATCGATCACCGTAAAAAACAATCCATTAAGCAGATAAGGACGGTTCTCAATGGCGTATTGGTTCAGGAATTTAACCAAGCAGTTGAAAGCCGGAATCAAATGAATGTGGTTACTGGGGTTGCACCCAATGAATCACAATTTAGCGATTTGGAATTTGCCCTAAAAGTTGTTAAGCATACCAAATCAAATGCAATAGTTTTAGTCAAAAACAAAAAGTTGCTTGCAAGTGGAGTGGGTCAAACTTCAAGGGTAGATGCATTGAAACAGGCAATTGAAAAAGCCCGTGCATTTGAAAATGGATTAGCGGATGCTGTGATGGCTTCTGATGCTTTTTTCCCGTTTGCCGATTCTATTGAAATTGCATTTAAGGCAGGAATTACTTCAGTTGTTCAGCCAGGTGGTTCAGTTCGGGATAAAGACACCATTGATTATTGTAATGAACATAAAATTGCCATGGTATTTACAGGAATACGACATTTTAAACATTAACAGAAATAATATAAATACGACAAATGGGATTATTTTCATTTTTAACACAAGAAATAGCCATTGATCTTGGTACAGCTAATACCATCATTATTCATAATGATAAGATAGTTGTTGACGAACCATCAATTGTTGCCATTGATACGGCAACCGGTAAGTTAATTGCCATTGGAGAGAAAGCCCGGCAAATGCACGGGAAAACGCACGAACACATTAAAACGGTTCGTCCACTGCGCGATGGGGTTATTGCCGATTTTAATGCAGCGGAATTGATGATTCGCGGGATGATAAAGATGATAAATAACAAAAAAACACAACTCTTTAGTCCCGCCTTAAAAATTGTTATTTGCATACCTTCTGGTTCTACCGAAGTTGAAATACGTGCGGTACGTGACTCGTCGGAACATGCCGGAGGACGTGAAGTGCTGATGATTTATGAACCCATGGCAGCAGCTATTGGTATGGGTGTAGATGTGGAAGCTCCCGAAGGTCACATGGTTGTTGATATTGGCGGGGGTACTACAGAAATTGCCGTTATTTCTCTTGGGGGTATTGTTGCTAACCAAAGCATTCGTATTGCAGGTGACGATTTAACTGCTGACATCCGCGAGTACATGCGTCATCAGCACAATATTAAAATTGGCGAACGAACTGCAGAAGATATTAAGATTAACGTGGGTTCGGCAATGCCTGAATTGATAGATCCTCCAGCAGATTATATGGTTAGAGGACCCCATCAAATGACTGCTTTACCTATTGAAATACCCGTTTCGTATCAAGAAATTGCCCATTGTTTAGACCGTTCAATTTGCAAAATTGAAGCAGCCATTATGGCAACCTTGGAACATACGCCACCTGAATTATACAGTGATATATACCGCAAAGGGATTTTCCTTGCCGGTGGAGGTGCTTTACTCAGAGGATTAGATAGAAGATTAACTGAAAAAACCAAAATTCCTTTCCATGTAGCTGAAGATCCATTACATGCTGTGGCAAGGGGTACAGGAATTGCCTTGAAAAATTCTGATAGATTTTCGTTTTTAATTAAATAGTTGAGCATTAATTCTTTTTGAAGGATAAAATAATACATGAGAAGTTTATTAAATTTTTTTTACACTTACCATTTTATCATTTTATTCCTTTTAATGGAATTTTTTTCATTTTTTCTTCTCATTCAATATAACGATTATCAGAAGGCTTCTTTTTTAAATTCGTCAAATCAAATTTCAGGAATTGTTTATAAAAAATTTTCTTCAATAAGCCAGTATTTAAGTTTGAAGGACAAGAACCTTCAACTGATGAATATTATAACTGATAGCCGCAATACTTCCCTAACCTCTTTTAAGCAGGATAAGGTGTCATTGATAAATGTTTACGACACAATCTATCAACAACAGTATCAATTTTTAAATGCTTCAGTAATTAATAATTCAGTTAATAAGGCCAATAATTTTCTTACCCTGAATATAGGTCGAAAGCAAGGAATTGATAAAGGCATGGCCGTAGTTTCACCTGAAGGTATTGTGGGAGTGGTAAAGGATGTTTCTGCTAATTATGCTTCTGTTATTAGTTTGCTAAATCAGAATTTGAAAATAAGTGCCATGTTCAAAAAGTCGGGTTATTTTGGATCGATTAATTGGAATGGAGCTAATTACCAGTATATAACTTTTTCCGAGTTGCCAAGCCATGTTTCAGTTTCAATTGGCGATACAGTTATTACCAGTGGTTATTCTGCAATGTTTCCAAAAGGTGAATTGGTGGGAATTGTAAGTGAAGTTGATAAGAGCGATACGGGTGAATTCCTTGAAGTGAAAGTGCAACTTGCAGTAGATTTCAAAAAACTTGAACATGTAATGGTTATCAAAAATCTTTTATACCAAGAACAGATACAATTAGAGACCGAATCAAGTCATGAGTAAACTGCTCCCAAGATATTTATTGCTGTTTATTATACTTGTTTTGTTGCAAGTATGGGTATTGAATAACATTCAGGTGAGTGGGTTTATTAACCCCTATCTATATGTTTTATTTGTTCTTTTGCTGCCATTTCAAACGCCCAATTGGCTTCTTTTATTTTTATCATTTATTCTAGGTCTAACCATTGATATGTTCTGCGATACACTGGGAATGCACGCATCAGCAACTGTGTTTATGGGTTTTTTACGGCCAATTGTTCTTCAAGTTATTACTACTCGCGATACTTATGAATCAGGTACCTCCCCATCAATACATTTACTTGGATTTAATTGGTTTATAAAATATTCGTTGATTCTAGTTTTTAGTCACCACTTGTTTTTATTTTTAGTTGAGGCTTATAATTTCAATGCCTTCTACCTCATATTTTGGCGAACCCTAGTTAGCACATTTTTCACCATCCTTCTTATTGTGCTTAGCCAATATATAATATTTAGAAAGAAATGAACCCATATCTAAGCCGAAAGTATATTATTGGAGGAATATTTAGTCTTATAATTCTGATTTATATAATTAGATTATTCTTTTTGCAGATTGTCGATCAATCGTATAAATTATCAGCCTCAAATAATGTGCTACGGTATGAGACCCAGTTTCCATCACGAGGTTTAATTTACGACCGGAATGGAAATCTTATGGTATATAATGAAGCTGCTTATGATATTTTAGTAATCCCCAGACAAGTAGAGCCTTTTGATACCAATCAATTAGGGCTATTGCTTGATTTGACAAAAGAACAAATTATTCAAAGGCTAAAGGCTGCAAAAAGTTATTCAAATTACAAACCATCAGTTTTTGAAAAGCAGATTTCAGCTAGGAATTACGCCCCATTGCAAGAAAAGCTTTATACATTTAAAGGGTTTTTTGTTCAAACCCGAACTTTGCGTAAATATCCTGAAAAAATTGGAGCCCATGTTTTAGGATACATTGGTGAGGTGGATGACGAATTAACTAAAAAAGATCCGTATTATAAACCGGGAGACTATATTGGTATAAGTGGTGTCGAAAAATCGTATGAAAAGGTACTTCGTGGTAAGAAAGGAGTTGAAATTTATATGGTTGATGTGCACAACCGCATAAAAGGACGTTTTAAAGAAGGTAAGTTTGATACCATAGCCATTCATGGTGAAAATATAACCTTAACCATTGATGCCAAGTTGCAAGCTTATGGCGAGGCTCTGATGAAAAATAAAAGAGGCAGCATTGTAGCCATAGAACCGGCTACCGGTGAAGTTTTGGCTTTAGTAAGTTCTCCGGGTTTTGATCCTGATTTATTGGTTGGGCGTAACCGGACCATAAATTATGACAAGCTGAAAAATGATTCTTTACTTCCATTGTTTGATAGGCCTCTGATGGCGAGGTATCCTCCCGGTTCAACCTTTAAATTGGTAAATGCATTAATTGGGCTCCAAGAGGGAATTATTAGGCCTTCGACCGTATTTTCGTGTTACGGAGGTTATACTATTGGAAATTTTCACATGGGCTGCCACAGCCACCGGAGCCCACTTGACCTTAAACACTCAATCCAGCATTCATGCAATGCCTATTATGCCAATGTTTTTCGATACATTTTGGATGCACCTAAATATGGAACCATTGACAATGCCTACAGCGTTTGGCGGAATTCAGTTACTTTATTTGGTTTTGGACAAAAGCTTGGGATTGATCTACCACACGAAGTGAACGGTTATATTCCAACACTCGGCCTTTACAATCGTATTCATGGAAATCGCATAAAATCTTTAAATATAGTTTCGTTGGCAATTGGGCAAGGAGAATTATTGATGACCCCATTACAAATGGCAAACTTGACTGCTACTATTTGTAACAAAGGATATTACTATGTGCCTCATGTAATTAAATATACATCGGAAACTTATGATACGGTTCGAAAACCTTTTTTGGTAAGGAAATATACCAATATTGACTCGGTGAATTTTGAACCGGTTATTGAAGGTATGTTTCTGGGAGTGAATGGTGATGATGGTGGAACCGGCCGAATTGCCCAAATGCCGGGAATTGAAATTTGTGGAAAAACCGGTACTGCCGAAAATCCACATGGCGAAGATCACTCCATATTTATTGCATTTGCCCCGAAAGACAATCCAAAAATAGCATTGGCCGTGTATGTTGAAAATGCTGGCTTTGGAGCTACATGGGCGGCTCCTATAGCAAGCCTTATGATTGAAAAATATATGAACGATAGTATTTCCAGACCTGCCATGGAGACCCGCATATTAGAAAAAAATTTAATAGATGAACAGCCCTAAAAATAGCATTTGGTATGACCTTGACTGGATAACCATAGGTTTGTATTTCTTATTGGTTATTCTTGGCTGGTTGAATATATATTCTGCAGTGTTTAATGAAGAGCAACAGCAGGGTTTTCATTTTGGGACGCGTTATGGTAAGCAACTAATATGGATTGGTGCTGCTTTCATACTAATCGTAATTGCATTGGTAGTTGACAGTAAATTCTATTCCTCTTTTGCATACATTATTTATGGTTTATCCATTCTTCTTTTAATTGCAGTGCTTATTTTAGGTACTCGGATTAATGGGGCAAAATCGTGGTTAGTAATAGGCTCCATCCAGTTTCAACCGGCAGAATTTACAAAAATTGCCACCGCCTTGGCAATGGCAAAGTACTTAAGTCATTATAGTTTAAAACCGGAAAAGTTCAAAACCTTGGTTGTATTTTTTACCATAATAGGTATCCCAACCCTATTTATTTTGTTGCAAAATGATACCGGTTCAGCGTTGGTATTCTTTATTTTTATCTTGGTTTTTTATCGCGAAGGGATGCCTTCGGTTTATATGCTTTTCGGATTATTGGCTGTGGCTTTGTTTATTTTAGCCATGCTTTTTGAAAACTACCTAATCATTCTTATTTTAGAGGGGTTGGCTTTATTGGCCTTTTATATATTGTACCGGCGACGAAAGGATACGATATTAGCTGCATCAATTTTAGGAATTTCATCGGTTTTGGCATGGGCAATAATGACTTATTTCATTCCCGATGCGTCAGTAACTTTCCTTTTGTTGTTAGCCTTACTGTTTTCATCCCTATTTTTTGTTTACATACTTTTTAAAAATAAATTAAATGGGGGTTTTGTAATACTGGTGGTATTATTTTCATCCGTATTTTACGCCTATTCTGTTGATTATTTTTTCGATAATATACTGGATGGTTATCAGCAGCGCAGAATAAAAGTACTTTTAGGAATACAATCCGATCCTTATGGAGCAGGTTACAATGTTAACCAGAGTATGATTGCCATTGGTTCCGGCGGACCCATTGGGAAAGGATACTTGCTGGGTACCCAAACCAAGTTTAAGTTTGTACCGGAACAAAGCACCGACTTTATTTTTTGCACCGTAGGCGAGGAGTGGGGCTTTGTGGGTTCAGCTTTAGTTTTGGGTCTGTTTTTGGCTTTACTCATGCGGATTATTATTATGGCCGAACGGCAAAAATCGAAATTCAGCCGCATTTATGGCTATTGTGTAGCCAGTATTCTGTTTTTTCATGTAGCTATAAATGTGGGAATGACTATTGGTCTGGCGCCGGTTATTGGTATTCCCTTACCCTTTTTTAGTTACGGAGGTTCTTCGCTTTGGGGTTTTACCTTTCTGCTGTTTATTTTATTGAAACTCGATTCAAACCGTACGCAGCTTATTACCTAAGGAAATGGGTTAAAAAACTTTCCAATTCCCGCTGTCGCGCAAATACCTTTGGTGAAATCAATTCGTTAAGTTGCATCATGTGGCTTGCCATTTTCTGTCTTATCAAAATATAGCAAAGCTGAATAAACTTTTATTATTTAAGCCACACGAGAGACCTCGTGCGGCAGCGGGGGTAATTATCAAATTTAACATGCCTAATTATTGAGCTTTATAAATTTGTGAAACTTTAGTAAATTATTATTTGGTACATCAAATGGACAGGTTTCTTACATGAATTGTTCATGTGCTGAATTTTTGTTGCTATTTTTGCCCCCGATTTAATAATTTCCGGAATATGATTTCAGTTAACGGCTTGACGGTTGAATTCTCAGGCACTCCGCTTTTCGATGATATTAGTTTTTTGATTAACCCCCGCGACCGCATTGGCTTAACGGGTAAAAATGGGGCTGGTAAATCAACCTTACTAAAAGTTCTTAGTGGGATGCAGCAATACGATAAAGGACAAGTTGCTATTCCCCGTGATACCACCATTGGCTATCTGCCGCAGCACATGATTGTTTCGGATACCAAAAACGTGTTTAAAGAAACCATGGGGGCTTATGATGAAATACTTACTATTAAACAGGAAATTAAAAATTATAATGAAGAACTGATTGTTAGAACTGATTATGAATCAAAAGAATACCTCGATTTAATCCATAAACTTTCCGAAAAGACCGAGCGATTCAACCTGTTGGGTGGGGGAAGCATCCAAGCCAATATTGAAAACACGTTGATTGGGTTGGGTTTTTCGCGTACCGATTTTGAGAGGCCTACCGTTGAATTCAGTGGCGGTTGGCGCATGCGCATTGAATTGGCCAAAGTGCTGTTGAAGAAGCCCGATGTTCTGCTGCTCGATGAACCCACAAACCACCTCGATATTGAATCGGTGCAATGGTTCGAAGATATGTTGAAAGTGTATGAAGGTGCTGTGGTGGTGGTTTCGCACGATAAGGCTTTCCTCGACAACCTCACCAATCGGACTTTGGAGATATCGTTGGGTAAAATTTACGATTACAAGGTTGGTTATTCAAAGTATGTGGTACTAAGGCAGGAATTGCTCGACCAGCAACGGGCAGCTTTTGAGAACCAACAGAAGAAAATTGAGGTTACTGAGCAGTTTATTGAACGGTTCCGGTATAAAGCTACAAAAAGTGTTCAGGTTCAGTCACGTATAAAAATGCTTGATAAAATAGACCGAATCGAGATTGATGAGCTCGATCGTTCTTCCATCCATTTTCGGTTTCCACCGGCTCCCCATTCGGGACAGATAATTTTGGAAACCAAGGAATTATCAAAGAGTTTTGGCGACCATCTGGTGCTTTCCAAAATTGATTTTGTGCTCGAAAAGGGGGAAAAAGTTGCCTTTGTTGGGAAAAACGGCGAAGGGAAAACCACTTTTTCGAAAGTGATTATTGGGCAACATACTTACGAGGGCCATTTGAAACTTGGCCATAACGTTAAGATAGGGTATTATGCCCAAAACCAAAGCGAAATGCTCGACGATTCCAAAACTGTATTGCAAACCATTGATGCCGTTGCTACAGGCGATGTTCGTACCAAAATCCGTGATATATTGGCCTCTTTCCTTTTCCGGGGCGAGGATGTGGATAAAAAGGTAAGTGTTCTTTCAGGAGGCGAACGGGCCCGGTTATCGTTGGCTAAACTGCTGCTGGAACCCGCCAATCTCTTGGTTCTTGATGAACCCACCAATCACCTGGATATGCGTTCGAAAGACATCTTAAAACAAGCACTACTAACTTTTGACGGTACGTTGATTCTGGTTTCGCACGACCGTGATTTTTTGGACGGTATTGTGCAGACCGTTTATGAATTTAAAGAAAAAAAGGCAAAGCAGAATCTGTACGGCATTGCTGAGTTTTTACAGAAGAAAAGGTTGGAAACCCTGAACCAGTTGAACCAGATTAAAAGAGTGGAATCCGATGAAAAACCGAAAGAATCGTCGGACAACAAGCTGAAATATGAAGAGCGGAAGGAGCTGGACAAGAAAATCCGGAAAGCCCAGAAAGCTGTTGAAGATAGTGAAGAGCAGATTATGAACTTGGAGGATGAAATCGAAAAGATGAATGTGCTATTATCCATTCCTGAAAACAGCAGCGATCACACGGTGTTTGAAAAGTATGAAAAACTTAAAAAGGATTTAGAAAACGAAATGCATAATTGGGAATCATTGAGCCATGAGGTGGATGCTTTAAAAGGGATGAAAGAATTATAGGATGTTATTTTTTTACAAAAAATCCTTCATAACCTTTAATATCCTGCTCAACCACTTTAACTCCGGTTACCATGGACCATTCAGGTCCTTGGTGGCACCATATCAGGAATTGGTTTAGGGAATCTTCGTCCCCTTCAACTTCCATATAAACACTGCCATCGGTATTGTTCATGACGAATCCGTTAAGCCTCAGTTTTAGTGCCGTGTCTTGGGCATTGAACCGGAAACCAACTTTTTGCACCCTACCGGTTACCTGAATCTGAAGCGATTTTATTTTAGCCATTTTCAAATTATTGTTGTCCGGTAAAAAAAATCACAAATTCCCTTATTGACCAATAAAACCAGATGATTTTGCTTTTAATTTTAAAATACGGGCTACTTTCAATTTTCTTTTCGTCACTATGACACCAATAAATCACCAAGTTAATTATAATCAACGTATTAAATTTTGTGAATCTGGGTGTTTTTGTGACTTGGTGGCATTTTTTTTAATTTAACCGGACAATAGTGTTTTCAAATATAAAAAAAAGGTATCCCAAAATGGAATACCTTTCTATATTTTCTAATTAGTTGTAAATTAGTTTTTCTCTGGTTTTGGCATCAGAATTTTTCTGGAAAGTTTGAATTTACCGGCTTTGTCAACATCAATCAATTTAACTTCCACTTCATCGCCTTCTTTTAACACTTCTTCCACTTTATCCAAACGGCGCCATTCAATTTCTGAAATGTGTAACAATCCTTCTTTACCTGGAAGTATTTCTACAAAAGCGCCGAAAGCCACAATAGCTTTCACTTTACCTTTGTAAACTTCTCCAATTTCAGGAACAGCTACAATGCCTTTAATCCGTTTCACAGCGGCATCAATGGATTCTTTGTTGGATGCAACCACTTCCACTTTACCCATATTACCAATTTCCTCAATAATGATAGTGGTTCCTGTTGAAGCTTGAATTTCTTGAATAATCTTGCCGCCAGGGCCTATCAACGAACCAATGGTATCTTTTGGTATCATTATGGTAACCACTTGTGGAGCATGAGGCTTAAATTCCGGCCTTGGTTCTGAAATGGTCTCCAAAATTTTACCTAAGATGTGCATACGACCTTCTTTAGCTTGTTCCAATGCCTGAGCCAATACTTCGTATGGCAATCCATCTACTTTAATATCCATTTGGGTAGCGGTTATACCATCTTTGGTTCCGGTAACTTTAAAATCCATATCACCCAAATGGTCTTCATCGCCAAGGATATCGCTCAAAACGGCGTATTTGTTTCCTTTGGTGATAAGTCCCATGGCAATGCCTGAAACCGGTTTTTTGATTTTGATACCGGCGTCCATAAGTGCCAATGTACCCGCACAAACAGTAGCCATGGATGAAGAACCGTTCGATTCCAGAATATCGGAAACAATACGGATTGAATATGGATTGTCAACACCTGTAGGAAGCATGTTCTTCAATGCGCGGTGGGCCAAGTTTCCATGTCCAATTTCGCGACGTCCAACACCTCTTGACATTTTGGCATCGCCGGTTGAGAATGGAGGGAAATTGTAATGCAATAGAAAGTTATCTTTTCCCTGACGCATCACTTCATCAACCAGTTTGTTATCCAGCTTGGTTCCTAAAGTTACTGTGGTAAGCGATTGTGTTTCACCACGGGTAAATATAGCTGAACCGTGAGCAGCTGGTAGATAATCGATCTCACTCCAAATAGGGCGGATTTCAGTTGTTTTTCTACCATCCAAACGCAAACCCTCATCAAGAATCAGGTTTCGTACGGCTTCTTTTTCAACATCGTGGTAGTATTTTCCAACCAACGTTTTGTCTAATAAAACCAATTCTTCTTCAGTATATTGAGCAAAGAAATCTGCTTTAACCGCTTCAAAATCATCATGACGGGCGTGTTTGTCGGCTTGACACTTTTTGGCTACAGCATAAACTTTATCGTAAGTTTCTTTCCATATTTTTTCGCGTAAAGCTTCATCATTCGTTTCGTGGCAATATTCACGTTTAGCAGTTGAACCCACTTCTTCAGCCAATTCCAGTTGAGCCTTACAATGAATTTTAATGGTTTCGTGGGCGTATTTAATTGCCTCAAGCATTTCAGCTTCTGAAATTTCTTTCATTTCACCTTCTACCATCAAAATATTATCGATGGTTGCAGCTACCATAATGTCAATATCAGAGTCAACCAATTCGGCTACCGATGGATTGATTTTTAACTTTCCATTTACACGTCCAACGCGGCATTCTGATATAGGTCCGTTGAAAGGAATATTGGAAACAGCCAATGCAGCTGATGCAGCAAGTCCAGCAAGGGCATCAGGCATAGTATCTTTATCGGCCGAAATAAGTTGAACGGTAACAAAGGTTTCTGCATGAAAGTCATCGGGGAATAAAGGACGCAGGGCACGGTCAATTAAACGGGAAACCAATATTTCAGAATCCTGGGCCCTGCCTTCACGACGTAAAAAGCCACCAGGGAAACGTCCGGCAGCAGCATATTTTTCTTGATATTCGACAGAAAGTGGCATAAAATCCACGTTTTCTTTAGCTTCTTTGGCCGCTACAACGGTTGCCAATAACATGGTATTACCCAATTTTACAACAACCGCGCCGTCGGCTTGTTTGGCAAGTTTACCGGTTTCAATGTTGATGATCCGGCCGTCGCCTAAGTCAATTTGTTTGTTTATAATTTTCATCTTTCTTGTTTCTAATAGCTTACCGGTTTCTTTTTATTTCTTGTGGGCAAGCCAGATTTATACTAATTAATTTTCTCCAAAAATATGTGATTTACCAAAGTTGCGTTCTTACAATTTGCAACTAATTAATGAATAAATCATTGAGATTGATGGGTATTTTATTTGATAGAAGGCATTAAACAAAAAAAGGCAACTGAAGTGCCTTTTTTTGCTATTTTCTTAAGTTAAGTGCTTTAATAATGGCACGGTACCTTTCAATATCGTTATCTTTTAGGTAATCGAGTAAACTTCTGCGTTTACCTACCAATTTTAGCAGCGCTTTTTGCGTTCCAAAATCGTGTTTGTTTTTTTTGAGATGCTCAGTTAAGTGTGCAATCCGGTAACTGAATAACGCAATTTGTCCTTCAGATGATCCAGTATCTTGTGCCGATTTGCCGAACGACTGAAAAAGCTCTGTTTTTTTCTCTACTGTTAAGTACATATTCTTTCTTATATTAAAATCTTAATTCCTATAAAATTTTGAACCGCAAAGATAATTATTTCTTTTAATGCTACAAGAAGTTCACAAAAAAAATGACATGGAAAGTGAAGCGCCTGCTTCGCTATTTGTTTTCAATTCCTGTAACCGCTATAAATTCTATTTAAGGCAATATAGTTTATTTATTAAGTTTATTTACCTTGCGAGTAACTTTTTCGTGGTAAACCCTACTTACTAAATAAAATGCAGAAAAGTTGCATGAAATTGGTTCAATATAAATGTTATTTAAATTTTAAATCGATGAATAAATTTGTTGTTTTGTGCTTTATGGCTGGAATGGTATCGTGCCAGCCGGGCAAAGAAAAATTAAACTATCCGATGACAAACAAAGTGGACACCATTGACCATTATTTTGGAACCCAGGTACCTGACCCTTACCGTTGGCTCGAGGACGATAATTCCGATTCCACCAAGGCATGGGTAAAGGCTCAAAATGAAGTAACTGATTCTTATTTGGCAAAAATCCCTTATCGTGATGCCATTAACAAGCGGTTAACCAAACTTTGGGATTATCCCAAAGTTTCTGCTCCATACCATGAAGGCGGGCACTACTTTATCTTCCGAAATAACGGACTTCAAAACCAGAGTGTGGCATTTATGATGGATTCCATTTCAGAAGAAGAAATGGAAATTTTAGATCCAAATAAATTTTCCGAAGACGGAACTGTGTCACTTGCCAATTTTTCGCCATCAAGCGATGGAAAATATCTGGGTTATGGAATTTCGAAAGGCGGTTCGGATTGGAATGAGTTCTTTGTGAAAAGCCTGAAAACAGGTGAATTGTTGGCTGACCATATCAAATGGGTTAAGTTTTCAGGAATGTCCTGGTTTAACGATGGATTCTTCTATTCCCGTTATCCGGAACCAATAGAAAAGGATGTACTTAAAGGTGTGAACGAAAACAGCAAGGTGTATTATCATAAAATTGGAACCACGCAAGCAGAAGACAAATTGATATTTGAAGACCTGCAAAACCCGCAATGGGGTTTTGGAGCTGGAGTTACTGAGGACGAAAGGTATCTTATCCTTTCTGTTACCGAATCCACTTCGGGTAATGCTTTTTACATGAAGGATATTGAAAAAGACGGAAAGGTGATTAAGGTGGTTGAAAATTTCGAAAATGATTTTCAAGTGGTCGATCACATAAATGGAAAACTATTGGTATTGACCAATTATCAAGCATCAAAATATAAAGTTATTGAAATTGATTTGAATGATTATGCCCGCGAAAAATGGGTTGATTTTATTCCGGAAAAGGAAGGAGTACTCACAGGGGTTTCAATTATGGGTGGAAAAATTATAGCAACCTATCTTAAAGATGCCCATAGCCATGTTGAAGTTAATGACCTAAATGGAAAATATTTATATGATCTGGAGCTTCCAATATTAGGTTCAGTAAGTGGGTTCAGCGGTAAAAAGGAAGATACCGTTACTTTCTACTCCCTCACTTCCTTCACTACTCCGGCTACCGTTTATAAATACGACATAAAAAATAATAAATCGGAAGTTTATCAAAAAGCAGATGTTGATTTTAATCCGGATCTTTATGAAACAAAACAGGTATTTTATGCTAGCAAGGATGGAACCAAAATACCCATGTTCATTGTGCATAAAAAAGGGCTTGTCCTGAATGGCAAAAATCCTTTACTGCTCTATGGCTATGGTGGTTTCAATATCAGCTTAACCCCGTCCTTCAGTGTAGGAAGGCTAATTTGGTTGGAGCAAGGCGGTATTTACGCCATGATGAATTTACGTGGGGGAGGTGAGTATGGAGAAGAATGGCATAAATCCGGAACGTTGATGCAAAAACAAAACGTATTCGATGATTGCATTGCCGCTGCAGAATATCTGATAAATGAGAAATATACCAGCAAAGGGAAAATTGCTTTGTTAGGTGGTTCAAATGGTGGGTTGTTGGTGGGAGCCGTGGTCAATCAGCGACCCGATTTGTTTGGTGCGGCCATTCCGGCCGTTGGGGTTATGGATATGCTCCGTTATCATAAATTTACTATCGGCCGTTATTGGGCAACTGACTATGGAACCAGCGAGGATAGTGAAGCCATGTTTAAGTATTTGTTAGCTTATTCCCCCGTCCATGCCATAAAAGAAAATACTGAGTATCCTGCAGTGATGGTTACTACTGCCGATCACGACGATCGCGTGGTTCCTGCCCATTCGTTTAAATATATGGCCACGCTTCAGTCAAAATATAAAGGTTCAAATCCGGTAATCATTCGTATTGATTCAAAAGCCGGTCATGGTGCCGGAAAGCCCACCACAAAAATGATTGAAGAATTAACCGACACTTATTCATTTATGTTTTATAATTTGGGGGTTAACCCAAAATTCAAAGACAAGTAAATTAAGCAATTTAATTCCAGGAAATTCTGAATGAAGTCATATTAGTGAGCCATTAACTTGATTTATAATAAAAAACCGGGGAGTAATTTTCCCGGTTTTTTATTTTAAAATCCTATCGTCAACAATTGAAATCTTAGTTACTTTGTGGTTATGGAACTAATCAATAAATACATCATTATTGAGGGCAATATTGGGGCGGGTAAAACCTCCCTGGCCACTAAAATGTCTGAACAGTATAACGGAAAAATTATCCTGGAACAGTTTCACGACAACCCTTTTTTGCCTAAATTTTATAGCAATCCCGAACGATACAGTTTCTCATTGGAATTGTCGTTTTTGGCAGCCCGTTACAAGCAGTTGAACGATGAGATTTCTTCCATCGATTTATTTAAAACATTCACTATTGCCGATTATTATTTTGTTAAATCATTGGTATTTGCCCGATCAACGTTGGGCGAAGATGAGTTTAACCTTTTTAGACAGTTGTTTCAAATTATTTATCAGCAATTACCGTTGCCTGATCTTTATGTTTATTTGCATTCAAAACCCGAACGATTGCTTCAAAATATTGCTCAACGGGGTAGGGCCTATGAAAAATCTATAACAATGGAATATTTAACGCAAATCCAGAAAAGCTATTTCAGTTTTTTTAAATCCGAAAGCCGTTTTCCTATCGTAGCAATTGATACCTCGGCGATAGATTTTGTCAATAATGTTGCTGATTATCACATGTTAACTGAAGCCATCCTTAATGGAGAATTTAACAATGGACTTAATTGGGTGGTTCTGTAGAATAGATTTGAGATTTTGAGATATGTGATGTGAGACATTGAGATTTATAGATTTTTTCAGTTTCTGGTTGCTTGTTTCTGGTTAGTAGCTACTGGTTTCTGGTTGCTTGTTTCTAATTTCTAAACTCTAATCTCTGTATTCCGTCTTCCATCTTTTTGCACAATAATTATTTTACCTTTGCGTATTGCAAAATGTTTATAAATAGTGGATATGAAAATTGCAGTTTTTGCCGGATCATTCGATCCATTTACAAAAGGGCACGAATCAGTGGTAGTAAGGGCATTGCCTTTGTTCGATAAAATAATAATAGCTATTGGCCATAATTCAACTAAAATGGAGTTCCTAAATTTAGAAGAGCGGTTAGAGCTTATAAACAATGTGTTCAGAAACGAGCCAAGAGTTATGGTTGATTCTTATCAAGGGTTAACGGTTGATTATTGCAAAGAGGTAAATGCCAGCTTTATGTTAAGGGGTATTCGCACAGCAGCCGATTTTGAATACGAAAGAGGGGTAGCACAAATGAATAAGTTAATGTTACCCGAAGTTGAATCATTCTTTTTGTTAACCACTCCCGAACTTACTCCGATAAATAGTACCATTGTTCGCGATATTTTAAGGTTTGGTGGCGATGTAAGTCAATTCCTGCCGGAATCAGCCAATATTTATTCCATACTTGAAAAGAGGAAAGACAAAACGGAAAAATTATGATTCGACTCTTTTTTTCTATTTGCTTTATTTTTTCATTTTTTAGTGTGGTGTTTGCTCAAAAGGCACCTACTAAAATATCAGGTGTAAATAAAACATATATTGATCAATCTGTTAAAATATTTTCTTTATCCGACTTAATTACCAATAATCTGACAGTCTTAGATTCTGCAATAGTTGACAAACAAGGTCACTTTGAGTTTCAAATTCAATTAGAACAAACAGTACTAGCCTCAGTGCCTTTAGGTATTTTTCAAGCAGTAATATATCTGGAACCGGGAAAATGTTATGAAGTAGTATTGCCCGACTTTCAGCCAAAATCGCAGGTTGATTTATTGAATCCTTTTTTTAAACCCGTTGAAATATACCTAGGTATAAAAAATGCCGATACACTCGATTTAAATTTTCAGTTAGCCAATTTCAATGAAAGGTATCATAACTATCTGGATGAAAGCTATTATTATATTGTGAAGAATCCTTTAAAGGCGAACATCGATTCAGTAATTGAAACTTTGGAACAGTCTTTCGCTTCAGTTGATAATGCTTACTTCTATAATTACCGGAAATATAGTTATGGATGGCTAAAATATATTACCATTATGCGCGACAGCCGCTATTTAATACGGGAGTATTTCAACAATCAACCCATTCAATATACAAATAGCGCATACATGGATTTATTTAACCAGGTTTTTGCTAACTATCTTTCTTTTTATGCTAATACCAGTGAGGGTCAGCGTATTTTTTCTGATATAGCCTATGCTAAAAGTCCAACTTATGTTTATCAAACTTTTGAAAACAACATGGTTTTGTTGAATGATACTTTAAAAGAAATGGTTTTGCTTAAAGGGTTGCACGATGCATTTTATTCCAACGATTTTCCTGTTCAAAGCTTGATAATTACCTTAGATTCAATACTATGTTGTGCGAAATTGCCATATCATAAAACAATGGCTATCCATATCAAAAATAAAGTATTGCAGGGGAAATCCGGTTTTCCCGCCCCAGCCTTTCAGCTTGCTGATTCTAAGGGAAATATGCGAAAGAATAGCGATTACCTAACGAATTATGTTTATTTGAATTTTATATCTATCGTCAGTTATACCTGTCGTGAAGAATTAGAACTATTAAAAGCATTGTACGAAAAGCATAAAAATGATTTTATCGTGGTAAGTATATCTATTGATGAAAATATTGCAGAGGTACAAAAGTATTTTGATGACCATGGATACGAATGGGACTTGTTGAGTTATTCAAACCAAAAGGAACTTATTGATATATATAAAGTAAAAGCATTCCCTTCCTATTCTTTAATTGATCCTGAAGGTAAATTGGTCATGTCTCCGGCCAATTCGCCAAGCGAAAATTTTGAATGGTACTTTTTTAAATTGTTGCAGTTGAAAAAGAGAAATCAGAACCGATAAATTTTTCTAACAAACTTGCTACGGAAGGGTACGAATCTGGTATATATTTAGATATATCTTTTATAGGAATCCAAACTGCCTCGGTAATTCCTTCCTTTATCTGTGGTTCCGTTTTTTCGTTGCCCATGTAATTCATTAAATACCAAACCGATGGTTTAAGTACCGTTAAATTATTCAGACTATACACATGATAGGTTGTCTCTATTTTAGATGCAATAGTTTGGCCATGAATTCCACATTCTTCAGTTACTTCACGCAAAGCTGCCTGCTTTTTTTTCTCTCCCTCTTCAATATGTCCTTTAGGCAAATCCCACAAACCTTTTCGCTTTATCAAGAGTAATTCATTTTTTTGATTTAAAACCAATCCGCCGGCTGCTTTACGAACGGTGAATTGATTTTTAAAAATCTTCCAGCTACCTTCTAAATCATCACATTCAAAGGCAATGATTTTTTTTTCATTATTGGTTAATAATTCATTGGTAAGTTGTATTATATCTGATGCTTTTAAGTTAATAAACAAAGAATTGTGGAAGAATTTAGATTGATTTCTTTTAACTAAATAAACCTTGTTGTGGTTGAAAAAAACTTTATATTTTTGTGGCATGATACATTCAAATGAATTAGCAAAACAAGTGGCAAAACAATTGTTGCAAATTAAAGCAATAAAATTGAAGCCATCAACACCTTTTATTTGGGCATCGGGAATGAAATCGCCCATTTATTGCGACAACAGAAAAACCTTGTCCTATCCAAGTGTTCGCAGTTTTATCTGTGATGCGTTTGTAAAAACAATTCAAGAGAAATACCCTGCGGTTGATGTTATTGCTGGTGTAGCTACTGGTGCTATTGCTCATGGGGTTTTAGTGGCTCAGGCACTCAATAAACCTTTTGTGTATGTTCGTTCCGATGCAAAAAAACACGGATTAGAAAATCTGGTAGAGGGGCATCTTGAAAAGGGACAACGGGTTGTGGTAATTGAAGATCTGGTTTCAACTGGAGGTAGCAGTTTAAAGGCGGTTGAGGCGCTTCGTGAAGCCGGTGCTATTATTGAAGGACTGCTTGCTATTTTCTCCTATGGTTTTCCAAAAGCAGCAGAAAGCTTTGCAACTACGAATTGTGAACTAAATACTTTGAGCAATTATCAAACGTTAATTGAAATTGCCTTTGAAACAGGATATATTACTGATTCCGAAATTCACTTACTTAAAAAATGGCGCAATAATCCTGATGATTGGATTTAATCTCTTTTTATAACCATTAAAACAACTATATGGAAATTGAAAGCCGAATTGGCATCATACCATCCAATCAACATGAAGCATTTAGCCTATTATCCGATTTCAGGAATTTGGATAAATTTATGCCTCCGGATCAAGTTTCTGATTTAATTTCCGATACGGATAGTTGCCATTTTAATATTGCCAAAATCGGTAAATTTGGGATGCGTATCGTTGAAAGGCTGCCCAGCAATCAAGTTAAAATTACAAATACGGAAAGTGTTCCTTTTAGCTTTACATTATGGTTTTATCTTACCCCATTTTCCGATAAAGAAACAAGCGTTAAAATTAGCTTAAAAGCCGACTTAAACCCTATATTCAAGATAGTAGCACAAAAACCGTTGACTAATTTTATTGAAACATTAGTAAGTAAACTGGAAACAAAAGAGACTTAAAAAATACCCGTGACTACTCAGGAACAAATGAAGGACGGTAAAATGAAAAAATATCAAATTTCAAAATACAAATTTCAAATCACAAAAGTCAAATGTAAAATGTAAAATGAGCAAATAAGGCACATCACCTAAAAAACAAATTCCACCTCTTTTAAATAAAACTTACGGATTTCACCAGCAGGGGTTTTGAGTATGAGTTGTCCATCGTTGGCTACTTCCTTAATCTTGGCATGAAACAGTTCGTCTCCGGCTTTAAAATCGTGATAGTCAGTATTTCTGAATAGATGGTTAAAATATTGTTCGTTTATTTTATCAAAATATTCATCGGAAAGCATGTCGTACCAAATGGAAATCTGGTTGAGCATGTTTTTGAGTATTTCCTTGCGGTTAAGCGGTTGGCAAAGTATCTGTTTTATCGAAATTGGGTTTGGTGCTTCGCTGGTAAAAACATCTTGATTTATATTTATTCCGATACCTATCATTGAATATTTTATATAATCGCCTTGAATTTGATTCTCAATAAGAATTCCGCCAACTTTTTTGTTTTGGTAATAAATATCGTTAGGCCATTTAATAGTAAAGCAATTCCTTATTTCATTCAGTGCATCAATAATCCCCAATGATACTGCTTTTGATAATAAAAACATTTCTTCAGCTTTCAAAGTATCCGGTCGAAGCAAAAGACTAAATGTCAGGTTTTTTCCGGGTTCACTTTCCCATGTATTGGCTCCTAACCCTTTTCCGCTATTTTGGAAATCAGCTACAATCACATATCCTTCAGGTAATTGATTGGTATTCAATAGGGTTTTTAAATAGTTATTGGTTGAGTCAACTTCAATAATCTCATTTATGGTAAATGGCTTCATAAATACTAAAAATAAGGTTAAATGGCGATTAGTTTATTTTTTATTGCAAACATAATCAAATTAGCTGTATTTTTTGAATTGGTTTTGCTTAACAAATTAGCTCGGTGCTTATCAACGGTTCGTTTACTAATAAATAGCGAATCGGCAATTTCCTGATTCGATAGTCCTTTGCAAATTTCCTCCAATACTTGTACTTCCCGTTTCGATAAGTTGGTTAGTTCAACTTCGGCCTCTTTATGTGGGTTAAAGTTTTTAATAACATTATATAATAGTTCTTGTGAAAAAAAACTGCCTCCCAGCATTACTTGATTAATAGCCTCCACCACTTCATTTATTTCGGAATTTTTAAGCAAAAAACCTTTAACTCCTGCATTAATCATTTTATAGTAATAATCTTCTTCACCAAACATGGATAGGGCAATGATTTTAATGTCCGGATATTTATCGGTAGCCAGTTGGGTTGCTTCAATTCCATCCATAATAGGCATATTAATATCCATGAGCACAATGTCAGGAATTTCAATTTCCAAAAGCTCCAGAAATTGCTTTCCGTTAGCAGATTCGCCAATAACATCAATATTGGAAATGGTGTTTAGTAATATTCTGAGTCCATTTCGGAAAAGAGCATGGTCGTCAACTAAAATAATTTTTATCTTATTCATCCGTTATCCGTTTAACTTAACCTTAATTAAAGCTGTGGTACCTTCGTTGGGTACGCTGTTCAAAATAAAAATTCCATGTATCGATTTAATTCTTGATTGTATATTTGAAAACCCCGTTCCATCCGTTTGGTTATTCATTATTTTTTCAGATTGGAACCCAATTCCATCATCGTGGTATTGAATGGTGAGCGTTCGTAAATGTTTTGAAATATTCATCTGGATGTTTTCCGCAGAGGCATGTTTTAATGTATTATTTATAAGCTCGCAGCTTGCACGGTAAAGAATTATTTCTACATTATGGTCAAAGCGTTCGTTTTCCATGTTGCTTGTTAAATCAATCCGTACCGATTTGGTCTGGTTAATTTTATGGGCAAAGTTTTTTAAGGCACTTACCAATCCAAAGTTTGTTAACACATGGGGACTCAGGTTGTTCGAAATCTCTTTTATAGAAGTGATGGCTTCGTTAATTACCAAATTGGTATTTTCCAGTATTTCCTCTTGGTTTTGAATGTTGGAATTCGAAAGTGCTGAAACCGACATTTTCACCGTCGATAAGAGAGGCCCAAGTCCATCGTGTAGGTCTTTGGCAAACCGTTTCCGTTCTTTTTCTTCAGTATGGATAATGGCGGTTAATATTCGATTCTCTGCTCTTGATCTTTCTATTTCGGATCTTTTTAGTGAATAAAATATTTCACCAATTAAAAATACCCCGGCGGTGAATAAAAAGGAGATAAAAATTCCCAACCAGTCGTCGGCCATGGTCAGGTAAAACGAAAAATCGTCCTGCAAAAACTGAATAAGCTTAATGGTATAACGGATGGCTAAAAGCAAGAACCCCAAGGAGATTAAAACCCACGAAGCCCTGTATTTTGTTACCCTCATCAACCGTAAAGCAAAAATAGCAGCTATTAACTGAAAGGTTATGGATATTAAGAGGGCTACTAATCGTAACATCGACTTTTTTTACAAAAATAATATTAATCGTTGATTTCCGACCAGTTAATAAAAATTAAGCATTTTTTAATGCTTAATTTGGGTTTATCGTTTGGGGATTTATTTTGGGCTATTTATTAACCCGGATTATTCATTAATAATCCTGACGATTAAGCTACACCTCAATATTGGGAAAATAAAAACTCCCAATTTTGGGTGTAGCTAAATCGGGGTTTTCCGCTTTGCAACCCAATACCCATCGCACATTCACACCTTTCGCTGTGCTCAGGTATGAATAAAGCGGGTTAACTGCTTCAGTGTATTTTCGAATATAGACTTTGCAAATTCAAATAATTCCCC
>DYQV01000036.1 GCA_020719105.1 Rikenella microfusus | reverse complement strand
TTAAGTTAAGGCTCATATTTTAACTCATTCATTGAACCCTATTATTTGTTGTGTGTTCATTAATTGTATGATACAATTTTTTAATTTCAACAATTCATTTTAATATTGCTCAATGAGCAAGGCCAAAGATTAGAAATGCCACATTTAAAATAACTGTTTTGAAAATAAAGCATAAAAATAATTCCATTGTTATCCTGATTTTATTGTTGGTTGCAATTTCCTGCGTTACGGTTTACGATACCATTAGCAACCGGAATTATGCCCATCAGTACAATCCGGGGCTTACTCCGTTTCATCCTGAATATGGTATTTTAATGACATCGCCTTCCGATAACCGTCTATTTTTTAGGTTTTTCCCCAATGAATTTGCCTTTTTAGTAGCCGAAGGGGATTCTGTACCAAAAGCTCATATTCGGTTTTTTTTCAGAACTACACGGAGTTATCAGAGTATTGAAATAGTTGATAGCTTAACCGCTGCATTTACATTAAAGGGAAAACCTCGACCTCAGTTCATGGGATATGTACCGTTGCAATTTACTGAAAAAGGAAAATACATAATTGAGGTTTTTTTAACCGATTTGAATTCCGGACAGAGCGTTTCACAGGTTTTGGATGTTGATTTTAATCCCGAAGGGAACCAAAACAGTTACCTTTTTTTGTCGCAACATGCCAATCCAATTTTCTACAATCATTTTTCGGCCAAAGATACTTTTAGAGTGCGCAGTGACTATTTTAACCCCTCAGGAATGCGGATTTCCTATTATCAGGCCGATACCTTATTGCCCGCACCGCCTGATATTCAAAAAGAAACTTACCTTGTACCCATGGATATCGATACATCATACATCGTTCCTCATCCCGATACTTGTTTGTTTTCTTTTAATAAAAAAGGAGTCTATTTTTTCTCAGAAACTATGGGAATTCATGGTAAAACTTACCTTTGTGCCAATGAGTTTTATCCATACCTTAAAACACCGGAAGAATTATTGCGACCATTAGGTTATTTATGTTCTGCTAAAGAAATGCAGGCTTATTGGGAACTTGGCTCTCCAAAGTTGGCGGTTGATTCATTTTGGCTAACTGCTGCTAATGATGTGGATAGAGCACGGGAATTGATTCGCATATATTATCATAGGGTTCAATTAGCCAATTATTATTTTACCGATTTTAAAGAAGGATGGCTAACCGACCGGGGAATGATTTATATTATTTTTGGTGCTCCGGGTCAGGTTCGAAAAACCGATGACGGGGAATTTTGGAATTATGGCCGGGATTCAAAAGATGGGTTGGAATTTTATTTTTACAACGAATATCACCCTTTATTCGGAAAGACCAGTTATTTGGAGCGTTCCGATTTGCACGCCCGGTTGTGGTTCAATGCAATAGGCACCTGGCGCGAAGGAAGGGTTTTTTCACTAAATCAGTAAGAACTATGTATCACAAAACCGAAAGGAATACCGATGATTTAATTTTTGGTATTCGGGCAGTAATTGAAGCCATCCGTTCCGGAAAAGACATTGATAAGGTTTTAATTAAACGGGGATTAAAGGGCGATTTAATTAAAGAGCTTTTCGAGGAAATGCATCAAAATAACATTCCATTTCAAGAAGTACCGGATGAAAAACTCAACCGGGTTTCCCTTAAAAATCATCAGGGGGTAATTGCCCTAATATCACCCATCAGTTTCTCGGTGATTGAAGAGGTTATTGCAAGTATTTTTGAAAAAGGGCAAGAACCTTTTTTATTGGCTATTGATGAAGTAACCGATGTACGTAACTTTGGCGCTATTGTACGTACAGCAGAGTGTGCGGGTGTTCATGCCATTGTTATTCCTGAAAAAGGTTCGGCAAGAATAGGACCGGATGCCATTAAGACTTCAGCCGGTGCTCTTTATAAATTGCCGATATGCCGGGTTCCCTCATTAAAAAAAACATTGCAATACATGCAGCAATGCGGTATTGCCGTGGCCGGAGCTACGGAAAAAGCAAGTGATTCCTATTTTATCCAAAACTTTAAACAGCCAGTCTGTATTGTTATGGGAGCTGAAGATACCGGCTTAAGTAACGATGTGATACGTGTTTGCGATACCCTTATAAAAATTCCGGTATTGGGACAGATTCAATCGTTAAATGTTTCCGTGGCGGCTTCAGTGCTCCTTTACGAAGGGGTAAGGCAGCGCACGAATGGATGAATTAATGAATGAGAAATGGATGATTTAAAACTAAAAAGTGCGTCGTTGGCTTAAAAAATACCGGATACTATTTTTGCTCATTCCCTTACTGGGATTGACTACTGCCGTGTATGCCCAATTTTATAATGGTCACCAAATGACCTTTGGAAAGAGTCGGGTGCAATACAACGATTTTTATTGGCAGTATTATCGATTCCCGAAATTTGATACGTATTTTTATGTTAATGGAAGCAAACTGGCTGAATTTGTTTCGCAAATAGCTACTGAAGAGCTAAATTACATTGAATATTCATTGGAAGAAATTTTGCAGCGCCGAATTATTTTTATCGTATATAACAAGCAAAGTGAATTCCGGCAAAGCAATATTGGACTGGTTACCGGAGCCGATGAATCAAATATTGGCGGAGTTACACGAATTGTTGATAATAAGGTTTTTGTATATTTTGATGGCGATCATGCAAAACTTCGCCGCCAGATACGGGCCTCCATTGCTGAGGTGCTGATTAATGAAATGCTTTACGGGGGCAGCTTCCGCGATAGGGTTTCTTCTTCCACTATGTTGAACTTGCCTGAATGGTTTACCCCCGGGTTGATATCATACATTGCCTACGATTTGGATTTTGAAACGGAGAGCAAAATTAAAAATGCACTACTCGAAGGAAAGGTTCAAAAAATACATCGGTTACATGGAAATGATGCAAAAATTGCAGGACATGCTTTTTGGCGGTATCTATCTGAAACCTATGGCGAATCCATTGTTTCGCAAATTGTTTACATGTCGCGCATCAGTAAAAGTGTGGAAACTGGATTTCTATATGTATTAGGTATGCCCATGAAAGATGTGCTAAACGATTGGTTTTATTACCATCAGGCTCGATACACCGATGAACTGAAAGACCGGGAATTAAAACCGGAAAATCAAAAGCCTATTGTAAAGCGAACTAAAAAAAATAAAATTTACAACCAGATAAAAATGTCGCCCGATGGCAAATATATATCCTATGTTACCAATCAGGATGGGCAATACAGCATTTATATATACGATACTCAAACCAATAAAACCAAACGGTTGATAAAGCGGGAAAATAAATTGGAACAGATTCCTGATTATTCCTATCCAATTTTGTGTTGGCATCCAACCAGCAAATTTTTAACTTATGTGTATGAGCGAAAAGGGCACTTGTGGATGCAATATTATGATTTGGAAACTGAAGATAAAACCACCCGTGAAGTTTTTACTGTGGATAAAATTCTCGATTACAGTTTCTCGGAAAATGGGCAAGAAATAGTTTTTTCAGCAGTGGACAACGGGTACACCGACATTTTTGTTTTTTCAATTGTTGCCGGCACGTTTAACCGTATTACCAATGATGTGGCTGATGATTTATATCCACGGTTTATCAATCAGTCAAAAGAAATTTTGTTTTCATCGAACCGGAAAACCATACAACTTAGTTACGAAAAGAATCAATTACAAGAGATTCAAAGCAGCTACGATTTGTTTATTTACGATTATGAAAAAAAAGCCAATGAACTTACTCAATTATCCAATACCTATCGAATTGACGAATTGCAACCCATAGAATTTAAGCAGGATCAGTTTTTCTATTTAACCAATAAAAATGGAATTTATAATCAAGGAATTGCTTTGTTTGATAGTTCCATTAGGTTTATTGATACTTCGATTCATTATCAGACTTATACAAAAATGTTTCCTATCACCAATCGGCAATTTAGTGTTACCGGATTTGACTTTAACAAGCAAACCCGAAGCTTTAGCGAAGCCTTTAAAGGGGTAAAGAAATATAGCTTATTCACGCATGAACTGGATTCAAAACCGGCACCGGTTGGTGAAGAAATGGTTGATACCTGGTTTCGAAGTTATGTTGAGGAAAAAACGCAGCTCGATAGCATTCGGAGGGCTGAAGTGCCTATCTATGAGGCAGATTCAATTACTCTTGCCGCATCTTTTGATATTTTAAACGATTCATTGATTGATGTAAATGATTATATTTTTGAAATTGAAAAACGAGAGTTTAAAATAGATGATATTGAAGAAGAACAAGGTTTTAAATTACCCTTGCAACTGGTTTACTTTACTAATTTCTATTCTAATTTATTGGTCACTCAGGTCGATTTTGGCTTTATGAATCAGAGTTACCAAGTATTTACCGGCAGTGCATTTTATTACAATCCGGGATTTAATGTGCTAACAAAAGTGGGTGCCATTGATTTGTTTGAAGATTTTAAGATTACAGGGGGTATCCGTTTTTCCCTTGATTTTGAATCGAATGAATACCTATTGAGTGTTGAAAACTTAAAATACAGGCTTGATAAACAATATATTTATCATCGACAGGTTTTTGAAGCGTCGAATGGTTTTGAATACTCCAAAATATTTACCAATGAGTTAGTGTCCGTTTACAAATACCCCATCAGTCAGATTTTAGCAGTTAAAGGAACTGCTTCGGGGCGATTAGATGAGCAGGTATATAAATCGTCGGATTTGAATACACTGGTTAGGCCATCGGAAATAAAGTTCTGGGGAGGACTGAAAGGTGAGGTGATACTCGACAATACACGAAGTTTAGGTCTTAACTTATACGACGGAACACGTTTAAAAATATTTGGCGAATATTACAATCAAATAGGTCAGCAAACAAATTCCCACCTTTTTGTTGTTGGAGCCGACATCCGGAATTATTTGCCCATCCATCGCGATTTTATTTTTGCCAGCCGGCTGGCATGGAGTTCGTCATTTGGCAATTCACTGCTGATGTATTATTTAGGAGGGGTCGATAATTGGATGAATTTTTCAGAGAATAATCCTACGTTTGATTATTCCACGAATATAAACTACGATAAAAATTGGGTTTATCAGGCAGTAGCAACTAATATGAGAGGGTTTATTCAAAATGTGAGGAATGGAAATTCGTTTGCTGTAGCCAATTTTGAATTGCGATGGCCCATTATCCGGTACCTTTTTAATCGGCCTATCAGCAGCGATTTTTTTAATAATTTTATGGTTATGGGTTTCACCGATGTGGGCTCTGCCTGGGAAGGTTGGAACCCCGTTACAGCAAATAATGCATACGACTATAGAATAATAAATCGGCCACCCATAACCGTAAAAATCGATCGGAAACATTCTCCATTTGTTGCTGGAGTTGGTTTTGGATTGCGATCCCGTTTTTTGGGCTATTATGTTCGCACGGATTGGGCTTGGGGAATTGATGGCGGACGGGTTTTACCCCGGGTTTTTTACTTGTCGTTATGTACCGATTTTTAAAAATTTTGTTAACCACTATTTTAATCGAAACATCAAGCAATAACAATTTAAACAGTAAGCATGAATATTCAGGAATCTATAAAGAAATTAGCTCAGGAAAATCTTCAGGAAATAATTGCCATACGCAGGCACATTCATGCCCATCCCGAACTTTCGTTTCAGGAAAGTGAAACTTCAGCTTTGGTGGCATCAAAACTGGACTCTTACGGAATAACCTATATTAAAGGATTTGGAGGCTTCGGAATTCTTGGAATTATTGAGGGAAATGGAAAGGGAAAAACTGTTGCCTTACGGGCCGATATGGATGCGTTGCCTATTATCGAGGATAATAATTTATCTTATAAGTCGATAAATGCCGGTGTAATGCACGCTTGTGGGCATGATATCCACACTTCATGTTTATTGGGAGCCGCAAAAATTTTAAATGAACTGCGCCATCAATGGTCAGGTACTGTGTTATTAATATTTCAACCCGGCGAAGAGAAAATTCCGGGAGGAGCCAAACTCATGATGGAACAAGGCCTGTTTGATGATTATACCCCCGATGTAATTATTGGTCAGCATGTTTACCCTGAATTGCCTGCTGGGCATGTGGGTTTTAAGCAAGGGCAATATATGGCATCGGCCGATGAGATTTACATCACTTTAAAAGGAAAAGGCGGACACGCGGCCTTACCCCACAAAACTATTGATACCGTGCTTATGACAGCCCAAACGGTAGTTACCTTACAGCAAGTGGTTAGCCGGATTATTCCAACTCAGGTTCCCGCCGTACTTTCGTTCGGAAACATAGTTTGCAACAGTGCCATGAATATTATTCCTGAAACCATCCGGTTGGAAGGTACTTTTCGCACTATGGATGAAGATTGGAGGTATATTGCTCACGATAAAATAAGAAAACTCACTCAATCGGTGGTAGATGGTATGGGAGGGACAGCAGATATTGATATCCAGATTGGTTTTCCATCGGTTTATAACAATCCCGAGGTGACCCGTAAAGCTCAGGAAGCTGCCACATCATTGCTTGGTATTGCTCAGGTACATAACCTCGATATTCGCATGACAGCGGAAGATTTTGGGTGGTTTGCCCAAAAATATCCAGCCTGTTTTTACCGATTGGGAGTGGCTGATGGCGATAATACCGATAGTGCCGGTTTGCATTCACCTAAATTTATTGCTAATGAAGCCGCTATCGAAACAGGTATTCAGGTTATGGCACACTTAGCCGTAGATGCTTTGAGTTAAAAACCAAAATTATTTCTTCCAAAAGGCAGGGGTAAGAATAATAATGATGGTGAAAATTTCTAAACGCCCTAAAAGCATTAACGCTGATAACACCCATTTTCCAAACGGGGCAACATGATAAAAATTTTCTATCGGACCCACACTGCCCAAACCGGGGCCGATATTTCCAAGTGACGTGGCAACAGCACCTATGGCCGAAATTAAATCAAGACCTACAGCGGTCATTAATAGTATTCCAAGGGCAAAAATTAATAGGTAAAAAACGATAAAAGCCAATATATTATTTATTAGGGGCTGGGGAATTGTTTTTCCGTTCATTCTCATAGGAATGATTGCCTTGGGATGCACAAATCGTTTTATTTCAAAATAGCAGTTTTTTAAAATGAGCAATACCCGTATTACTTTCACGCCACCGGCTGTTGACCCGGCAGAACCACCAATGAACATCAAAATTAGGATTTGTGATATAACCAATGTAGGCCAAAGCAGGTAATTGGCAGAAACAAATCCTGTAGTAGTAAGTATGGAAACTACCTGAAATAGGCTGTCTCGGAATGATTTTTCGATACCATAGCCGGTGGTAATGAATAATTCAATACCAATCACTAAAGTAAAGACTACAATGATTCCAACATATAGCAATAACTCTTCATTTTGGAATAGCTTTTTAAAATCGAATTTTAGGGCAAAATACCATAAGGTAAAGTTTGCTCCGGCAATCATCATAAAAGCAATAATTACATAATGGATAAAGGGATTGGTATAATATTCAATACTTGCCTGTTTGGTTGAATATCCTCCAGTGGCCATAGTTGTGAATGAATGGCATACTGCATCAAAAAATGTCATTCCACCAATCCAGAGTAAGATTATTTCCAAAACCGTGAAACCCACATAAATAACCCATAATCGTTGCGCAGTTTCTCGAATTCTTGGTTGCAATTTGTCGGCGGTAAGTCCTGGAGCTTCAGCAGCATATAGTTGAACTCCACCTACTCCTAAAAAGGGTAAAACGGCTAATGTAAGAACTATAATACCCATGCCACCCATCCATTGAATAATACTTCGCCAAAAAAGGATGCCATGCGGGAGTTCCTCAATATTATTTAATACAGAAGCCCCGGTAGTAGTAAATCCGGACATGGTTTCAAAAAAAGCGTCAGTAAAATTTGGAATGGCACCGCTCCATATAAATGGCAGTGCTCCAATAACTGAAAAAATGACCCATACCAGACTAACGATAATATATCCTTCCCGTTTCCCAAAATCCATTGTGGTATTTCGGGTTGCAAAAACAAAAATACCACCCAAAAAGGTGGTTAAAATTAAAGTATAAAGAAAAACTATGGCATCGCCTTCTTTATAGATTAAAGAAACCAATAATGTCAGAAAAAGAAAAGCAGCTTCGGTGAACAATAAATAGCCGCATATCCGAATAATTAATTTTAGATTTACTCTATAGAAATTCTTCACTGCGAGTTCTTTGTTAAAAAAAATGTTTAATTAAAGAATGCATCTATTTTTTGGAGCGCCGCCGGAAGGGCAAAAACAACTACTCTATCCTGCGGAAGGATTTGAGTATCGCCAACAGCAATAAAACTAATCCTATCGCGGATTACTCCTCCAACTACTGCATCTTTTGGGAATCCAATCTCGCGAAGGGTTCCTTTGGTTATTTTTGAATTGGGTTTTACTACAAACTCCAACACTTCGGCATCGGAACCTGTTAAGCAAAGAAAGGAGGGAACTTCAGCTGTCATGGTAAAGCGCAGTATATAACTGGCTGCTATGAGCTTTTTATTTATTATGGCATCAATTCCCATGCTTTCAGCTAAATGCAGGTATTCCATATTTTCCACTGATGCGATGGTTTTTTTTACGCCCATATTTTTGGCCTGAATGCAAGATAATATGTTAAGCTCATCGTTTCCGGTTACACTGATAAATACGTCCATTAATGCCAAACCTTCTTCCTTTAACGCATCAATATCCCTACCATCGGCATTTATAACCAACGAATCGGTTAAATAATCGGCTAAATGCTCCGATTTGCTTTTATCAATTTCAATGAGTTTAATGTTGCTGTTTTTGCCTAATATATGAGCAGCCCGAACACCCATTTGGCTTCCTCCTAAAATCATTATGTTATTACACGCCAATCGTTTGGTTCCAGCAAATTTCATCATGGGTGATACCCCGGTTTGATTGGTGATTACGTAAACCAAATCGTTTTCGTGAAATACTTCATCGGGATGTGGAATGGCTGTTTTTCCATCACGAGAAATAGCTAACGCCCTAAATACCAAATCCTTGCTATTAAATGCGACATCTGTCAAACGTTTTCCAATTATTGGGGCATCCACTTCTAACTTAATTACATACAAAGAAAGATTTCCCCCACTAAAATTAAATACCTCTGATGTTCCTGTCTCATTAAGCAGGTTAACTATTTCACGCGCAGCAAGTTTTTGAGGATAAATGAGGGAATCAATACCCATAGTAAATAGGTGGGCTTTATTGAGTGGCAACAAATATTCCTGATTATCGATTCGGGCAATGGTTCTTTTTGCACCCAATTGTTTGGCAATCATGCAGGCTGTTATATTTATTTCGTTACTATGGGTGAGGGCTACAAACAAATCTGCTTTTTTGATGCCAGCCTCTTTTAAATCGGCAAATGAAGTAGCCGAACCATGAATGGTCATCACATCGTAATGAGTAGTTACCTCCAAAAGCATCTCTTCCTTTTTATCCATTACTACTATTTCATGATTTCCGCTGGAAAGCAATTTAGTCATGTGCATTCCAATTGCACCCATGCCCGCAATGATAATTCTCATCTGAAATTTTTTTGGGTACAAAGTAATATATAAAGAGTTGATATTTTATTGATTGGTTCAACTATTTTATTTTGATAAAATAATTGAACCAAATTATTACGTCTTGTAATTTTTGCAATTAATTTGAAATGTTTATAAGCCATAGTTTAAGGTGTGTGCATAATAAAAGCCCCCATTTCATTGGTTAAATACACGTTACTTTTAGTATCTTTTAATACCCATTGATTTGTTTGCCATGCTGGAACCGAACCATCAATAACCACTTGAGAAAAAATTAATTTTGGTGAAAATTCGCTAATTCCATACGATGGTTTACCTGTTACCAATAACAGGTCAAGTTTTAATGAATCGGTCAGACTTAAGTAATTGGGAATGCCGGAACCAACAAACATTCCTTTTACGTTTTCAAATTTCCAAAATCCCGATTCGTAATAAATGGGTCCTTCTGAAAATATGGTATCCAATCGTTCCAATAAATAGTAGCTGTTTTTTTGAGTCCCCCAAAAAAAGTTCGCATCAGCTACAAATTTTGTGGTATATGAATCGGAAATTGGATCTTTTGAAGTAAACCACCACGAGGAATTACCATGGATAAATTGAATGGCCGATTGGTTTCTCACTTGATAAACGCAAATGGACGCACTATTATGGAGTTGAATTTTTGAATAAGTAAAATCGATGGTCCACATGAGTAAAACTATTAAGGAAGCCATAATAAACCGATACTGCCTGGTAAGTATCCAGGCCGTAATGAATGCAATAAGTGCATATAATAAAAATAAGGCATATCCATTTAAGGGTATATTTGTTATACGAGCCATGGGAAGTGTATTTATCCATTCAACAAAACCATTGGTAAATAATAAAATGTACTTCAACACAAATCCAATTCCTTGAATTAAAAAGGGAATTTTGGAAACAAATAACAACAGTATGGCCAGATTGATTAGGATAGTTGCAGCAAAAACAACTACTATATTCGACAACCAAAAATAAAGTGGAAATTGATGAAAGTAGTAAATGCTTAAAGGTGTTGTTACCAGTTGGGCAGCTAATGATACCGCTGTTAAAGACCAAATATGGTCGCTGACTTTATTTTTTATATACCAAAGTCCATAAATTTTTGGATGAAAATATACGATTCCCGCCACTGCAATGTAGGAGAGCTGAAACCCAATATCGAAGAGCCAAAGCGGATTTATAAGTAGTAAGAAAAAAGCAGAGGCGGTTAGGGAATTATAAAAATTGACCCGTTTGCCAATCAAATTGCCCATTAAAACAAAGGTGAACATGGTACTAGCTCTGCAAACAGAGGGTGGAAGTCCTGTAAGCAATGCATATAACCACAATCCAACGATGATGATAAAATATTTTATTCGGGGGTTTTTATTAAAATAATGCATCCAGCTTAACAGCAAACCCAGAATCATATAAATAATTCCTACATGAAGTCCAGAAACAGCCAGAACATGGGTAGCACCGGCTCCGGAATAGGCATTTTTTATTGAGGCTTCCATTTTATCCTTATAACCTAATGTTAGAGCCGATATAACGGCCAGTTCATCCCCCTGAATTCCGGCCTGCTCAAAAATTGATAGCAGGTAGATTCTTATATTCAAGGCACGCTGAACCAATCCGGTTGGCTTATCGTGAATTACATTCCATTCACCGCTTTTTAAATAAATAGTACTTTCAATTTGCTTCAGACTTAGGTATTTTTGGTAATCGAACCCAAAAGGATTGGTTCCTTGCAGCTTTTTGCTGATTTGAGTTTTAAATAATAGCCGTTGTCCTGCTGTTAAATTACTTGCTGCGGAATCTTTTTCCAGTAGTACAAGAAGCTTGGCATCTTGCACCTTCCATTCGTTACCAACCAATTGAGACTGAACCTGCACTTCGGCCTTCAGGTTCTTTTCTTTTTCAATGGGCACAGTAGTAATTTTCCCTACGAACCACAAAACATCCTTTTCATTATTGAAATATCCAATGTGATTGGTGAGTTGATTTCCGGTTAGCAATAATCCAATGCTATAAATGAAACCGGTTACAGCAATACCTTTCAGATAGTGCCACCGATAACTTAATTGTATTGCGTAAAACCCATAAAAAGTGATAGCAAAAACCAATAGAATTCCGAATGAAATCTGAAGTGGGAGATTGAAATAATACATAGATACGATACCTGCGATTAACGGCAGCAGAAATCGGATGAATGGATGTTCTTTAAAAAAACTAATGGACATGTGTAGGGTTTTTTCAAAGAATGAATGTACAAAAAACCCATATCAAAGTATAGGGTATCGGTAAATTTTTATAAAATCAATGGATGAATGAAAAAAATGAATTCAAAGTGTTCTTTGCCAATCGTCTTATTTCTTGTATCGATTGGTATCGAAGGCAATATTGATAAAACACAGGGTCTATTTTTCCTTATTTTTTTCTTGAAAAATCCTCACCAATTCCTCGGGGCTTTTACCTAAATATTCTAGCGATGCTTTGGCATCTTTAACCAAAAGGTGGTTTGGAAACTGGATAATAAACTCGTTGTAATACCGGCTCGCTTTTTCAAGATCATTTAGCTGGTTTTCAAAAACAAAAGCTTTTAAAAAAACACACTCCGGAACTTTTGAAAAAGTGGGGAAATTTGTAATTATTTTATCGAAGTAAAAAATGGACTGAGTGCCAAGCTTCAAATTCATTGCTATTTCGCCAGCTTTGTATAAATAGTTGGCCGATAAACTATCATCGGGATATTGTTTTGAAAAATTAACGTAGGTATCAATTAATTGCAACCCTTTTAAACGATCAATCTCCTGAGCTTCAAACAAACTTTTTTCCTGAGCCGCAATGGCATTGATTTGTTCTTTTTTTACATTTTTTGTACATGAGCTTACTAAAGCAAAAACAACGATTCCTAGTGCAATTAAAATTTTGTGATTCATATTACTTTGGTTTTTTTTCTTCTTGCAATTTAATTAAATGGTATTAAAAATCACTTTTTTTTCAAATTTAAAATGCCTTCTATTAGTGGTGTTGCCACCTGTTTTTTCGTTAATCATAATGATATCTACATTTTGCAATATGAATTTCATCTTCTTTCACTTTGTAAATTAGTCTATGTTCTCCATCAATCCTCATAGCCCAAAAACCCTGATAATTATGCTTTAATGCTTCAGGTTTTCCTATTCCTGTATAGGGTTCGCGTGAAATAGCTTTAAGCAAATCATTTATTTTTTTTACATATTTTTTATTTGTCTGCTGCCAATACAAATAATCTTCCCATGATTCATTTACGAAAATGTACTTCATTGGTCAAGAAGTTCTTTTTGAAATGAATTTCCACTTTGTAATTTTTCAATGGCAGAATCCAACCGTTTTTTGTTTGTTTTCGACGATAATTCGTGCTGAGTTGCACATAGTGAATTATATTCGGTCAATGACATAATAACTATTCCGCTGTCTTTTCCACGATTAATTATCAATGTCTCAAAGTTTTCAATCACATTGTCAATATAGTGCTTGATGTCTTTTCTAAAATCCGAAAGCGTTGTCGTTAACATGACTAAATTTTTTAATGTACATAATATTGTACAAATATAAATACAATTAATATTAAATCAAAACGGCTTAAGAAATGTATTATTGGAACTGCAACCAGATGGCCGTCAGCTACTTGTTAGCTACAACCCTATAATCGGGTTGTGTTTTTCCTTTTGAAATGGCATTCAGTTTACCATTAATCAGGCGTCTGCGAATGGGCAGAATCCTGTCGATGAACAATTTGCCTTCCAGGTGATCGTATTCATGCTGAACCACACGGGCTACAATACCGTCCCATTCCTCTTCAAAGGAATTGAAATTCTCGTCTTGGTATTTAATGCGTATTTTGCTTGGACGGACTACATCTTCACGGATTCCCGGTAAACTCAAACAGCCTTCGTTAAAGTCGATATCTTCCCCATATATTTCAACAATCTCGGGATTGATCAAAACTTTCTTAAAGTCTTTTAGAGTTGGCTCATCTTCTTGAAACGGAGTGGAATCGAACACAATGAGGCGAACACTTTTATTTACCTGCGGAGCTGCCAGGCCAACGCCTTCGGCATTGTACATGGTATCATACATGTTTTTAATCAATTCCTGAAGCCCTTCATAATTTGGGTCAATGGGTTGTGCCTTTTTGCGTAAAACTGGATGGCCGTAAACGGTAATAGGTAAAATCATTTTATTGTTTCAATTAGTAACTGTCTCACATCTCAAATCTTGTATCTCA
>DYQV01000391.1 GCA_020719105.1 Rikenella microfusus | reverse complement strand
TTCATGCTATTTGTAATCATTTCAAAGGGCAAGGAAATGGAATACTATGCATGCTTCATTAAGTAAAGCGAACATTTTAGATATACTAAATTTTATCGTCATTTTCGCGGCAAAATAAAAAATTACAAATAGAAATCAAATAGTGGAAAAATTACCCAGAATCCATTAAAAACATCATATTTGTATTCCAACTTTGAAAATTTAGTTTATTAATATAAAGCAATTATGGCTACACAACGAAAGATTCCACACACATTTGTCATCATTTTTGCATTAATAGTAATCGCTGCAGTAGCATCATGGTTTGTTCAAGGTGGTGAATTCACCCGAACCCAAAAAATATTACCCGATGGCACTTCAAAGACCATCATTGAACCCGATTCCTATCAAATAGTTGAAAACCAGCCGCAAACATGGCAAATATTTTCAGCTTTGTTTGAAGGTTTTGTCGATAAGGCAGACATTATCATCTTTATTTTACTAATTGGTGGCGCTTTTTGGATTATGAATGAAAGCAAAGCCATTGATGTTTCCATTATAGCGTTTCTGAATTTAACCAAAAAACTGGAACGGATTGGATGGTTAAAAAAAATCGGGGTCAACAATATCATCATGGTTTTGATTATGATTGTTTTCAGTCTTTTTGGCTCTGTATTTGGCATGAGCGAAGAAACCATTGCGTTTATTATTATTTTTGTTCCGTTGGCTATTAGCATGGGTTACGATTCCATTGTAGGCGTAAGTCTGTGCTTTATTGCTGCCGGACTGGGTTTTGCAGGAGCAACATTGAATCCTTTTACCATTGGTATTGCTCAGGGTTTATCCGATGTTCCCCTATTTTCCGGAATCGAATACCGAATGTTTAGCTGGGTGGTGATTTCAGCCGTGGGCATTTTTTTCATTTTAAGGTATGCTGCAAAAATTAAAAAAGACCCTACCAAATCATTGGTTTATGATGATGATGCATACTGGCGTCAAAAGAATTTGGCAGACGAAAGCCAAATCAACTATGAAACACCAAAAGCTGCATGGATTACTTTTGGAATTCTGATTTTGGTAATGGGTTTGTTTTCTTTTTATCATCCCAAGTCTATCTTGAGCATTGGTAAGGCTACATTGGTGATGCCCATTATTCCAATCTTAACCCTATTTTTTGCCTTTACAAGTTATTTGGCGCTTCGCAAATCAGTCCACTTTTTTATACTCAACTTATTCGTTTTTACCATTTTGTATTTGATTGTGGGTGTTATGGGCTATCATTGGTATGTAATGGAAATTGCCGCTTTGTTTTTTGGAATGGGAATTGCCAGCGGCATGGCCATGAATTATTCCCCCAATAAGATTACCGATCTGTTTTTAGCAGGAGTAAAAGATATTCTATCGGCTGGATTAATTGTGGGTCTGGCAGGAGGAATCATTGTTGTTCTTCAGAATGGCAAAGTGATTGATCCCATGCTTCATAGTATTGCAGGAGCCATGCAGAATGTAGGAAAATATGCTTCACTAAGTATTATGTATGGCATTCAAACGCTCATTAATTTAGTTATGCCCTCAGGTTCGGCCAAAGCGGCATTGACCATGCCCATTATGGCTCCCTTTTCCGATTTAATAGGCGTTTCACGCCAGGCAACCATTATGGCTTACCAGTTCGGCGACGGTTTTACCAACATGATTACACCCACATCAGCCGTATTAATGGGTGTTTTAGGTGTGGCTAAAATACCTTTTGAAAAATGGGTTCGTTGGGTTTGGCCTTTGATTTTGATTTTGTTTGTTTTAGGATTTTTGTTGCTGATACCAACCGTAGTAATGGATTTGAACGGGTTTTAAGAGAGAGCATGGATAAATTGATATGGAAACATATACATTATCACCAAACCGGGCATTGGCTTGGAAGTAAACATGAAAATGCTCCAAAAAGTTGCCGTTCGAAGGAAAGTTTTTAAAGTATAACAGTTATTTTATCAACGTTTATTTGCAGTGCGTAAATCCATGCTATATAAATAGTAATTCTTTATCTTTTTTAACTAATTTTGCGCCGAAATATAAACCTAATTGTGAGATGGAAAATAATCGTTTTGAGCTGAATGCTCAGCTTGCGCAGATGTTAAAAGGAGGGGTGATAATGGATGTAACAAACCCTGAACAAGCAAAGATTGCCGAGGAAGCGGGAGCTGTGGCTGTGATGGCGCTGGAGCGCGTTCCGGCCGATATTCGCGCCAATGGAGGTGTTGCCCGTATGTCGGATCCTGAAATGATTGCTCAAATTCAGGCAACGGTTTCTATTCCGGTAATGGCCAAAGCCCGTATCGGACATTTTGTAGAAGCACAAATTTTGGAAGCATTAAAAATTGACTATATCGATGAGAGTGAAGTATTAACTCCTGCCGACGATGAAAATCATATCGATAAATCGAAATTCAAGGTACCATTTGTTTGCGGAGCCCGCAATTTGGGTGAAGCTGCACGTAGGATTGCCGAAGGAGCTGCCATGATTCGTACTAAAGGTGAAGCCGGTACCGGCGATGTAGTGGAAGCTGTGCGCCACATGCGCCAGATGAACAGCGACATACGCATCCTTTGTGGTTTGGACGAAGCTGAAGTAATGCCTTTCTGTAAAAACAACGGAATCCCTTACCACATTGCACAGCAGGTTCGCAAATTAGGCCGTTTACCGGTGGTAAATTTTGCTGCTGGAGGCATTGCTACTCCTGCCGATGCCGCATTAATGATGCAATTGGGCTGTGATGGGGTTTTTGTGGGTTCAGGTATATTCAAATCGGGCGATCCGGCAATGAGAGCCCGCGCCATTGTTAAAGCTACAGCGTATTTTAACGATCCAATTAAGGTAATGGAAGCTTCAAAAGGTATTGGTGAACCGATGGTAGGTATTGGTATCTCAACCATGAAGGAAGAAGATAAAATTGCCAAACGCGGTTGGTAAATCTAGATTAATATAATTTAACATATTTTAAAACCTGATGG
>DYQV01000035.1:12795-13903 GCA_020719105.1 Rikenella microfusus | reverse complement strand
AATAAAATCGGCTGTTTTTTTAAATGTTTCTATCATGTTTCTATAATTAGATCGTTTAAAATGTTTAATTGCTATTCTTTAAAAAAGCGTACTAAGGTACATATATTTATGCTTTTTAAAGTATATTTAACGTTAAATCTTGGTTATTTTAGAATTTAAATACTCCTCTGTTTGAAATCTTTTTAAGTAAATATTAAACAAAAAGTCAATTATTAAACAACTCAGGGGTCACTATTAATGAATGAAAATAAGTAGCTTTGGCGAAAAAGTATCTTAAATGGTTAAATCATTAGGAACCCTGCTTATTCTTTTATCGGTAATTTCGTTGAAAGCTCAATTCTCCATTGGTGTAAGGGCTGGGTATGGCGCTCACGGAATTCATTTGGAGCCGCCTGCCCTTGAAAAATATCAAACTTCTTTTTTATTGTCGAATGGAGGACTTGTTTTAGCTTTTAATAATAAAATGAATGCTGGGCTGCAAATGGAAGCTATTTATGCTAAAAAAGGTTGGAAAGATGTGGATGACAGCATACCAGACTCCTTTTTCAGCCGGACCATTAACTATTTAGAAGTTCCTATTTTTGGGCATTGGGAAATTGGCCGAGGTGCAGTAAGACCTGTAATTCTTGTAGGTCCGTATTTGGCTTTTAAGTTGAGTGAATCGGCCGATTCAAATAATTTTAACCACCCCAACGACTATGATCCCTTCCATCAGGCAGTCCGGAATGTTAGCTGGGGTATTAAAACAGGGCTCGGATTAAGGTATAATATTAACCAGAGAATGGCTATTTTTGCTGAAGCACGCTATGATATTCAGGTGGCAGGTGGCCGAGATATTTTTATTGATCGTCCCAATGGAATTCAAGCATCGCGACTTAAAGAAATTACCGGAACATTTGGCATTTTGTGGCATATAATTCCACAAGAAAAAAAGGAAGAGAAGGAAGGCTATGTTCCTAAAGAAAACCTGTATGAATCGGAGGAATAATTCCTTTTATAAAGAGACTCCAAAAAAAAACCGATATCTAAAAAGAATATTTTACCACAAAGAACACAAAGTAAACACAGAGAAAACCAAGTTTAAAATTTTGATAACTAAAACCAAAAT
>DYQV01000035.1:0-12695 GCA_020719105.1 Rikenella microfusus | reverse complement strand
ACAAAGTAAACACAGAGAAAACCAAGTTTAAAATTTTGATAACTAAAACCAAAATTGAGCGATTTGAGCGCAGCGAAAAATCGCTCAACTTAGGTAAAACTTTGCAGTCTTTGCGAAAAATCTCAGCCACATTTGCGGTTTCTGTTTTTCAACTTTTTAGACACCTTCCTTTTTTATCGGTAAGGAGTTCTTACCCAATAGTTTCTTTGTAAGCATCAGCCGACAGCAAATTATTAAGTTCATTGGCATCAGCTATTTTGATTCTTATCATCCAGCCCTCTCCGTAAGGATCCTTATTAATCAACTCAGGAGCCGATTCCAATTTTGGGTTAAGCTCTACTATTTCACCACTAATAGGTAAAAATAAATCAGAAACGGTTTTTACTGCTTCAATAGTACCAAAAGTATCACCCATGGCTAATGTTTCGCCAATGGTTTCAATTTCAACAAATACTATATCGCCCAATTGCTGCTGGGCATATTCAGTAATACCAATAAAAGCTTCATTGCCTTCAACCCGAATCCACTCGTGATCTTCGGTGTATTTTAAATTAGCTGGAACATTCATCTATGTAAGTTTTTTATGTGTGACGATTGTATGATGGTGCAAAATTACTCTTTTTTTGGAAAAAGGAATTAACTGTTGACAGATTAGCAGAAAAAAAGGATTGTTTTACAACACGATGATTACAGGGTAAACTGGAATTTAAAGCCAAACTCGGTTACTGATTGTTTGAACGACCCAACTTTGGGCGTTGTAACTAAACGGTCGTAATAAGCAGTAAGCATAAGTTTCTCACTTAACTGATAATCGGCTGTAATTTTGGTAGTAATTACTTTTTGACCTTGCGTAACCTGATTGGTACCCTGATTCAGATCGTGTATCATCGTTAAGTTATCGCGGATGGAAATATCGCCCCTAACATTTAAGTCACTTTCAAGTGGTTTTGTTGCTCCACCGGGTGTTTTTATCTTTAATTTCAGTTTGTCGAACCGGTAACCGGTGCCAATAGTATATTCCCAGGTATAAACTTCTGCCATTTGGTTATTCGATAAGCTCATAGTTAGGTTCCGGGTTTTCTTGTATTCAAATTTGGTAAGCATGTTGTTTTTCCAGGTAACATCAATTCCAAATAACGGAATAAATTGCTCACTCGCGGTAAAACTTGAAATGTCGTATTTTGGTTGAAATAACGAGGAGGTGTCGGAAAGGTTAAAATAATCCCAATTTAAGGTAGAAGAAAAACTTCCTACTGAGAAGAGAGCCGTGTATCCGTGCGATAAAGAGATAGTTTTAAAATATTTTGCAAGAAAATCGATGTTTGTCAAGCCATCGTATTTAATGCGCCAGGTAGGACGTAAAAAATATAAGCTCCTAAAATTTAGGGCTACCGATGTAGCGGAGAATCCGCCATACGACGAAAGAAAAGCTGGTATAGCCACCTCCGGGTTTTGACTGCTATACCCCGTGGGCATATTTACCGAATCGGAGGTTGGATGGTAGGTGGGGTCTTTCATAGAGCGCTCCCCTGCTAAGCGCCAGGCAATAATACTTAAATTGGTTTTGTATTGCTCAAAAGCTTCCGAAACCTGATTTGCACTATCGGGCTTGTTGGCAAAAGCAGAATTCAGCATCCAAATATTTATATTGTAAGTACCTGATTCCTTTCGGTTATCAGTATTAACCGAATTGTTTTCGATATAATAATATTCTGAATTTATATGTGTTTGGCTCTGCTGGCCACCAAAATCAATGCGTAATTCTTTAAAGGGCTGATAGGTTGATTTAAAGCTATAGGTAACATTGTTGGTCATGGTATAAGGGCTTACCCAACGGGTGGAGTCAATTAAGTCGCCTTTCAATGCTGTGGTGCGGGCAAAGGCAGTATCTTGCCACCCAAAAATAAATGGCAAACCCGGGTTTGTGGCTAATTCACCAAATTGGTGATTGGGCTTATAGCCGCTCATAAAGGTTCCCTGCGTTTGGGTTAGGGTTCCCGAAAACTGCTTAAAGCCGGTTACTAAGAGCAGGGTTTTTTCCAATCCAATAATCACCCAATTATCGTTTATCTGTTTTTTACCTTTTACTTCAATGCTTGCCGAATCGGCAGCTTCGGCCAAAGTAACTTCAATTCGGTTTTCATTTATAATATCAAAGTCGGCTTTTAGTTCTTTACCATTTACTGATTTTACCGTAAGTTTAATGTCTTCTTCAGTTCCCAACGCATGGTTTATCCTTTTGGCGGTTCCGGCTTTAAAATTCACCTCTTTTTGAATATAGGATACTTCTTCAAATTTTGGTTTGTTTCGTTGTGCTTTTGTTTGCTTGTATTTTTTATTTGTTTTCTCAATAAAGCTTATTTTATTGTATAAATTATCCATGTTTAACTGCGCATTAAGCGTAATCTGTTGGTTGTTTTTTATATTATTTCCCATATTCAAATTCAACGATGTATCCTTTCGCATGGTTGGAGCCAACAGCCATTCATAAGTAGCAGCATACCGGGCATTCGACGAAATAAAATCGAGCAAAGGTATTTTATTGATGGGGATGGTATAGGAAGCATCAAACGCTTGATTGTAGGCGTTGGGGGTGCCATAATTTTGAATGGAATTCCAAACCGTTTCTTTGTATATCTGGTAACTGTCTTTACTTTCCTTATTCACTTCACCTTCAGGTTCAATAATAATGGCATTGGTATTGGTAGCAAAGGTAAATTTCAATCCTTTGGAGAAGTTATACTTCATATCAAATTTTCGTTTCCAATAGAAGTTTTTATCGTAAGTAGGAGTAAAAATCTGTTCCGGATTATTCAGATTCCTCAGCAATGTTTCGCTGTAACGCCTATCCATGCTTGTTTGGAACGATAACTGCTGGGGCGCCAGATAAAAATTGAAATCGCCAATCAATCGTAATGCTTTCTTTTTTAGAAGCTTACTCTTTTTAAAGGGTTCATAATTTTTAGGCTGGTTGTTAAATACATAATTTAAAGAGGCATTGTAAGTCTTTATAGAGTTATGGTCAATACCCACATCGTGATGTGCCAATTCGTTGTAAGCATAAGATGCGCTTAAATTGGAAGGGGAATAAAAACGGGGTTTACCTTTTCCTGATTGTCCGATTCCCACATTGGTAAAATTAAGACTTTTACGTTCGGTTATGTCTTGTACTTGCTTGACCAACGATTCTTTTTCAGCCTCACTTAAGCTGGGATCATTTAGGGTGGTTTCCATTTTAACATCCTGATCGAGCGGGTTGTATTCAGGGTTTATTGCAATGCGTGAATATCCCATAAATAGGGGAACCCGTAAGTTGGCCTCTTTTGGAAAGAATTTTCCTAAATCGAGGTTGGTAGCTAAGTCAATCTGGTTGGTTTCTTCTTTTGCCCGTTCCTGTCCACTTTGCTCAATGCTTCCAAAACCGGGTTGAGTAGTACTCCCGGCAACCGATAGGGTACCAAAATCGGCCAAGCGGGCGGTAACTCTTCCGGTAGCAGCCCAACCGCCTTTTTCGTTAAAATCGGTCAATCGCAACTCATTTACCCATATCTCAGCCGATTTGGGTTGGCCATCGTCCGTATTTTGGTTGTATCTTGCTTTTGGATTCCGCACCCCAATCATAAATGTTTTTACCTGAGCAATGTTTGGGTTACCTTTTACAATGATTCGCTGGCTGCCGTTATAATAAGTAAATTCATCAATATAGGAAAGCTCTGAGTTTGCTTTCCGCATGGCTTCATTTCTAGCAAGCTTAGCGGCTACCAAGGTTTCAAAATCAATATCCAGGTTGTTCTCTTTAGGCCAAACAATTTCAGCATCCCCTTCGGAATACTTGCTGGTTACCCAAGGTGGCGTTACCTTAAGCGGAACTTCGTATTCGTAATAATTATCGGTAAAATCGGAACCCAATCGCACAAAGCACGAAACATCATAATCATCAATCGGATCCTCTTCAAACATGGTTTCGGAGTGAATGTACATTTGGAGGTGCTTATAATCGCGCATGTCCATGTTCAGCGTTTTGTAAACTGCTTTGGCATATCCATCTTCCAGATTAGATACTTTAAGGGCCATTGATTGCTCGTTCAATTTATTTAATTGAGGATTAGATGGATCTTGTTGCCTATCGACACCGGGAGGCAACACGTAATTTACAGGTTTACGGCTTCCATTCTCTTCAATATTAACCGATGAAATACTAAAGGGAACATCGTTTGGGTCGTTGATTTGGTCGCCACCAATAGCTTCCCCTCCTTCGGATAGTGTGTAATCGTATTTTCTCCATTCGCTGCGCACCAGTTCCAGCTTGGCAAAGCGCAACACGATGCTGCTTTCCCAACCTTTCATAAACATGCGCATAAACCGGATGGATTTAAAATCCTGAATGGCACCAATCCGTTGGTTGGGGTTACTTATAGGAACTTTAAACTGATACCAGTTTACCTGCTTCGTATCCCCATTTTTTAAAGTAACCGTGGCTGTTTGAATATCGGTAATATGAATGGAACCCGCCTCCATATTTTCTTTTTTCAAATCAATTTCATACTGATAATAGGCTTCATTTTCACTTAAAGTAAAGTCACTGTTTATATCTTCCACATCGGGGCTCGATTGCCCAACGGTATTGTAGTTTTCGTTGGTATTTTCGCTTACCGGAGTATTGCCTTCGGAATTGCTGTATTCTTTGTATCGCTCCAAAATACCCAGCTCCTGATCATCATAATCGCCACCCCTAAAGTAATGATAATCGTCGGCTGAGGGATCCTTTCGAATAGAAGCTAAAGCGTCAGGATTCGTTACTTTGCTTTCCATGGTTGAAAGAAAATTGGAGAACTGGTTCTGTTCTGCCGATTTACCGGTTCCATCAAGTATAGTACCGCTCAATCCATCGAATCCAACATCCTGCAAGGGTCGTAGTGCCGGGTCGTTTACAAAATCAGTAGTTAGTGCCTGAACAGCCGGTACCCGACCCCATTGGGTGGTATAATATTCAGTTTCCAACGGAGGGTTGTTTGTTGGGAGTCCATTTTCATAACTTTTTCTTCCGTCTTTTAAAATGTCTTCCGATACATTACCCAAATTAAAATAGAGCTTACCTCCATTATTCAAGGAATCTTCCTCCACAAACGGATCCATCATCCAAAACATGATGTACTCTACGTTTTGCGATTCAAAATCTTTGGTGGTTAATTCCCGCATAATTCCTCCCCAACGCTCCTCCGGCAACTCTAATTTTCCATCGGAGTTAATACCCGCCGCATCAAAATTGTAAGGTCCTCTTTCATCAGGATAAAAAGCCAGATCGAGGGTAGATATTTCAGTGGGTATTCCATTTGCGGCAAATTTATTGGGAAATATTTCTTGTTCATCGGGGCGATATACCTGCAGGTGCGATTGTTGCTCCTCGCTTACCGGTGAACCTGAACGGAAAAACAGCGGATCAATCTGATACCAGGCTAATTTAGCCCGGTTATACCCTGAAGTAAGGTTGTTATAATCGGATGCTTCGGGGAACAAAAGCGGTTGGCCTTGAGGAATACTTGACAAGGACCATCCTACCTTGTTTTTTAAATCGATGCTGGATTCACTTCCCTCAAAATCATCGATAAAGGCATTTCCTTCCTTTCCAATGGCTTTGTTATGGCCGGGTATTAATTGAGCAAACTCACCCTCCGTGGTAACGGATGACATTTCTTTGGTTTCCAAAAAGGGAAGTAAGTCAATGGCCCGGGTTAAAATCGGAACATCGGTGCGATACGATCCATTTAAACCCCAAATGGTATTGCTAATAGGCTCTTCGCCCATGTTAACTTTTTCGGTGAGCGGCCTCTCAGTAAGGTTCATGATGGTTCCACCCAGATTAAAATCGTTGCTAAACCGATATTCAAAATGCGAACCCATCAGGGTTTTGCTTTGGATACTAAACATGGAATTGCTCTCCAATGAGATTTTTATGGGTGTTCCGGAGGCCAGGTAACTATCGTTTAGAATTTTAACCCGTCCCAAATTGTAATCAACACTATAATCAACATTGGGTTGCAAAACGATACCACCCGCCATAACTTTAACCGATCCTTCGGGAATATTGAATGAATTAAGAAATATTTCTGATCCGCCTGATGATTTATAGTTACCGGTTAAGTAAAATTTGTTTTTTGAGGTTATCTGTTCAGCTTTGTATTGGGTTGAATCGTAAAGTTCCCGAAAGGTAAGCTTGCTGGCGAGTGCTTTGTCAGGAATTAACCGATTCATATAACGGCCAAAAGGTTCCAATACCGGAAAAATTATTCTACCGGAAGCTGCAATAATGGTCAATCCTTCCGAAAAGTCGAACACACCATCACCACTAGCAACATAATTGCCTGCTGAATTGTAGTTATCGAGCCCCAAATGCCTCAAAAACTTTTCATTACGCATCGAATCGGTGAGTACCTTGTTTTTATCAGGAATATTCAGTATCCGTGTACCTGTATTGTCATCGTAATATTCAACTTCAAATTTAAAATCCTCTTTGCTCACTTGGTAAGCACCTATAGCATAAATATTTTTAAGCATTAACTTCCAGTTCGGGAGTATGGGATTGAAATTTGTGCCTTTCAACAATTTTAGAAAAAGCACATTGGGATGCTGCACCCCGTCTTGAGAAAATTCACCCACTTTGTAGGTTTCACCATTCAAGGTGTATTCATAAGCTACGGCCAATACCTCATCGCTGTTCAACGAAGAATTAAGCGAAATGTAGCCCAATTTTTCATCTACGGTATATTCATTTGTGGCTAATTTTCGTGCAAATTCTACCTTCTCATATTGTTTGCCTCCCTGATAACCCCAATCAAAAAGTATTCGCGATAAATCATTAATGTTGCGAAGTTGGCTGTTGGCAGCAGAGGTTAGTTCTTCGTAAAGTGAATTACTGTTATTATCGGGTGTTTGTTTTCTCCCGTATTCAAGAGTATTATCAAGAATTACGGTTTCATTTTCGCCATAATAAGTTACTTCCTTCATCTCTTCACCCAAATCGACAAATGCAGCAATATTTCTGGCGGTGGTTGTCTCTTTTTTTGTGTTGGTAACCCAAACCTCAATTTTGTTAATTACAATTCCCGAGTTTATTAGTGGTGCATTTTCCATCGCTTTATCGTAATTGGTTCTAAAATTATGAGCCAAAAAGAAATGTCGGTTTTTATCGTAATTTACTGCCGATATATCGTATGTGCTTTTTTGCGCTCCCCCTTCCACGGTAATGGTTTTTGTTTCGCCTTGCTGTTGCGAGAAAATACTGGTTACGTAAAGATTTCCAAATTTCAATTCGGTAAGCAACCCAAACAAGCTTTGGCTTCCTGTAATTAGCGAAGTGGTCATGGGCATGGAAACGTCACCGGCTTCCACTTTTTGGAGTATGTCGTCTTCTTTCCCCTGATACCGTAAATTCATGGTATTGTCAAAATCAAATTGTGATTCTGTATCATAGGAAACTTTCATTTCAAGGTTTTCACCAATCTTGCCCACCACACTCATCTGAATCTCTTCCTTAAAATCAAACGTGGTATTTTTACGCAACTCAACGGGCTGATTTGGGTTTTCGTTGTTGGTCATTTTGATACCAAATTTTAACGACGCCGAACCATTGGGTTTTATATCGATGGTATTACTCCCAAAAATGGTTTCAAAAGCTTCGCTGCCCACATTTATTTTTGGAATTATTGACGATTGATGTTCAAATGTTTCGCTTTTGTAGCGCTCCCTCCAGTATCCTTTTAGTTTTTTTTGAACATCATAATCCAAGTATTCCTCAAAGCTCATGGTGTAAGGAGTAGCTATGTCCACTGCACCTACTTTCTTATGCAAAATGTATTGATTCGTAGTTTCGTCGTACTCCACCTCGGTAACTATATTTTCCGGGGTTTTCATATCAATATTCGACGATCTTTGATTGGGTTGAAACGGCAAAGTTGATTGAGGCTGAATTTGATAGGGATTAGTTGCAGAGTCACCGATACTTTGACTCCAGCCGATAAAAGGAATTCCAATGCAGAATAACGAGAATGTTATAAGTAAAAAAAGATGTTTCAAAACCAGGATACCGTTAATTTATATCGATTTTAATGCATGCTTTACTAATTCTTCAACGCCAATAGACGGTTTATCTTTAATAAGTTTATCAAGTACCTTTTCAACGGTGTTTTTAGCAAAGCCTAACATCACTAAAGCAGATAACGCTTCGTCGCGGTTTGTATTGCTTTGTGAGAACAAAAATTCTCCTGAAACGTCTGATTTTCCTACTTTATCTCTTAAATCGATAATAATCCGCTGGGCTGTTTTGGCTCCAATACCTTTAATTTGGTTTAGTAACGCCACATTTCCACTTAAAATAGCATCCCTGGTTTCTTCGGGGCTCATTGACGATAAAATCATACGGGCTGTATTTGCACCAATGCCTGAAACGGAAATCAACTGCCTGAAAATGCCTCGTTCACTTTTATTAAAAAAGCCATACAATATTTCCGCATCTTCGCGCACTACCTGATGAAGAAAGACTATGGCTTGTTCTTTCCCTGCCAAAGCAGAGTATGTGTTCAGCGAAATCTGGATAAAATATCCAATTCCCTGATTGTCGATAACTACTGAGGCGGGCGTTAATTCGGCAATTTTGCCCTGAATGTATTCATACATAATAACTAAGCTTTGGCTTATTGGCAAAACTACAAAAAATGAGTATTAAATAGGGGTCTTTTTAATGAAAATTGTGTAGGTACTTTTTAAACAAAAAAAAAGAGAAAGCCGTGACTTTCTCTTTTAACTATTTTAACCCGGATTATTCACCTATCAATTTCCAGTTTTTCCATGCTCCACCAACTATATCTTTACTAATGTTTACCTGAGGGCTTTGTTCTTTGTTATTAACCAATAAGGATCGGATACTCACCGTAGAATTCAAATATTCAGCCAATTGTTCATAGGTAATATTACCTTGAGTTTCCTTCATTTTTTGAAGCAAATAATAGGTGAAAATGCCGTGCTGTTTGTCTTTATAGGGAAGAGATGATTGTTCACCGGAACTGGCTGAAAACACAATCAAATTACCGGAAGCCTGATTCTCTTTTGGTTTAATTTTTACCCCGCGGGCTGCTAACAATCCCATTTCACGGCCACCACCACTGAAACAGGCATCTAAAAATACGGTAATTCTTTTAGATGGCGTTTCACATAGTTTTTTATAAAAGTCGGATAATTTGATGGCAAATTCCAAATCAGAACCGCTAACATCAACGGGCATCAGGTAAGGCTCTTTGGTAATCTCATCAGGAAAACCATGTCCTGCATAATAAACAAAAAATTCCCCTTGACCTTTGGTTAATTTTATAATGCCGTAAAATTTGGTGAGTCCTCTTTTCATATCCAAAACTTTGGCATCTTTAAGAAAAATGATATTAGCTTCAGGTATTGCTAGTACATTTTTGGCATATTCTTTAAATGTTTCAGCATCCCGAATGGCAAATTCCACATTCATTTCAGTTTCTAATCCCGATTGATGGCTGGTGTAGTCCTCGTTACCAATAATCAATGCATACCGCATTTCATTTTTTGTTAGGTTCATTGGAATGCCTGTGTCAACATCGGCTAGAAACTTAGTTTTTTCTGCAGCACCTTCTACTATTGCAGCACCTACAGCAGCCATATATTGAGGACTGGTATAAGCTTTCCGGCATTCAATGGCAAATTCCTTTTGGGCAGTAAATCCCGTATTATCAGTTACAATAGTAACTACTTTATTCTCATACCCTACTTTTAGAGGTACTTCCACTTCGTAAATTGAATCATCAATCATGTTCGCTAAACTGTTGTTAACCATTACCGATTTAATTCCATAAAAATCGGATGCTTGAACCTTAACGGTTACAAAGGGTACTTCAACAATGGGTTTAGAACCATCGTTTACCCCTTCTGGGGACAGAAGCGTTAAGGTAGGGGCTGTTTTATCTTTAATTTCACCCGGTGCTAAAGCCAAAAACGACTTATAAGTGCGGGGTCTTTTAAAGGAAAATTCTACCTGATCAGCAGTTGATGAAGCTACGGCTACAGATGGGGCGTACACAAATGGAAATTTCAATTCAATGGTATCACCTAAAAACTCTTCGCTTACGTTGAAAGTAATTTTTTTAGTCGAATTGAAAGATATTACCTTTTCATCGGAAGCCAAGGTAACAAAGGCTTTTTCACTGATCCAAATTTTTTTTGCTTCAAAGCAAACAACTGAGTTTAAGTCTTTAACCGGTTGCATTTCGTTTGAAACCCAATTAACCTGAAAGTCAACATCAAATTTGTTGTCGTAGATTTTGCCCGGATTTACTCTGATAAAACAGTTTTTACCTAAATCAGTAGAGTAAATCAGTGATACCTGCTGGCCGTAACTTGTTAAAACCAACAGAACACTAACTAAACTTAAAACATACTTTTTCATGGGTTTAATTTATTATTTGAACTTACAAATATACTAATTATCAAGCTCATATCCAAAATTATTTACTTGTTTTTCCAAATGGATGACAAATTATAAGATATCCCAAATTCAACTCCTCCACAATGCAAGAAAGTATCACCCGGATCTTCTATAAAATCGGCTAATCCATTTGCATGGGAATTGGTTCCTAATTCCATATCGATAATTCCGTAGCGTACATTAGCACCTAATTTCATATAAAAATTGTGCGAAAGAGGAATGGAGAGACCCATAGCGACATAGGCTGAAAGTCCGCTGGAGGGAACAACTAAATCAGTTTGAGTTGCATCAAGCGGTTTATCGGTATAAAAATCATATTCCGGAATGTCCACCAGCGTAACTTGCCATTCGGGATAATAGCCGCTCCGTGTGGAGGTACCTTCCTGAGTGTAATAACCCGATATGAGTGAATATATAATTCCCATATCCATATAGAACGCTGTTTTTCCTTTGCCTGTCCTAAATTTTAATAACAACGGAATTTCAATACTTTCATAAACATCCGTCTCAACCAGATCTCTAACGTAAATACTAGGAATGTATTCATCCCCATCTATATCTTTCAATTTGGAAGGGGAAGGTTCATTGAAGTAATCTATGGAGTAATTGGTAGAATAGGTATTCGTTCCTACTCCGGTTCCCAACCCAAATCCACGGGTAAACATATAGCTTAGTTCAAAACCAAAGTTCATGTTTTGCTGAGTTTCAATGACATATAAATCGGTATAGTTCATAAATGCTTCCTGATTATAAACCATAGTAGCACCATAACCTCCTTGTAACCCTAAGTAAAGACCTTTTATGGTATTGTTTCCCTGATATTTTTGATAGCTTTCCGGATCTAAAATGCCTGAAATTTTAAAATCACTTTGTTTTTCACCGGCCACTTCCGTAATGAATATATAGATGGACTTATTTGAACGATAAAAAGTTTTGCTCCGATACAAACCCGCTGTCTTTTTTGGAACCATTACAATGTAACCCGCTTTCGTTTTTGTACGAAAAACATCTACCACCTTCATTTGAGCCATATCCAAGGTCACATCAACCCCATACGGATAGTTTTTGGTAACTACTTGCATGTATTCTTGTGCAGAGCCAAAACTAAACGATTCTTCTTTGGTTGCAGCAAAATCGTTATAAAGTTCCTGAAACAGGATGGCATCAAATAAGTTTACAAAATTTTGGGTATACGTGGCGTCAATAATATTGCCATCGGTAGTAAACTGATTGTATAGTTCGTACTTTTTTAACAGGCTGGTGATGTCTTTTAATTTAGCCTCATCAATCAATTGTGCAAAGGAAGTAACACTACCTAGTAGCATCAAAAAAGCTGAAATTGCGATTATTTTTTTCATGATTACGCTCCTTTCTTAATTAATGATTAATCGTTCGTTTACCTTGTTGATTCCATCCACCGATATCTCAATCATATATACCCCTTTTTTAAGGCCATCTAACGGAATATCTTCCTGGAGCTGGTAATTGGGTTTATCCCATTCAAATTGCGTCAGTGTTTTACCAAAAACATCAACTATTTTCAGGGTTGCTTTGCCAGTAACTTCCGCTTCATAACTCATTGTGGTGCTTTGTGTAGCCGGATTTGGGTATAGATTAACACTTTTCTTGTTGGTAACAGTAACCGTTTCAGAGTAAGCAAAACAACCAGAATTAGTGCTAACGGATACAAAATAGGATCCTTTATCTGTTCGTGCAACAAAGTATTGTTTTTTCCCTTCAGCGGTTTTAATGGAGTCACCATCTCTAAACCATTGATAACTGTTGGCTCCAGCTTGTTCACATATCAATATATTGGCCTTTCCTTCCCCTTTAATATAGATAGATGGAGTGAATGAAATGCTACCCACGAAAGTAACAGATAAATTGGCGCTAACTGCAACAGAACTGCTGTTAACCGCTTGCACTTCAACGCTACCTGCGTTGCCGGTACTCTTCCAATTTACTACAATAGTATTGGTTCCAATGCCAGAAACAATATCCCCATTAGTCACAATCCAGTTAATATTGGTATAAATATTATCACCAATGTCGTAAGTTACCCCTCTTTCACCGGTACAAACTTCGGTTTTACCGTTTATCGTTATTGTTCCCGATCCACCTAATGTAGTAAAGTTTACCTCATTCCCATATCCAGTGCCGCTGCTGTTTGTAGCATAAGCTTTTACATAATAAG
>DYQV01000390.1 GCA_020719105.1 Rikenella microfusus | reverse complement strand
GACCCAAATTGAGCGATTTGCAAAAACAAATCCCTCAATCGACTAAGAAATTGTAAGTAATTCACTCTATACTGTTCATGTGTTTGATGATTTACAACAATTTCCAGGTCGGTTCGCCGCGGCGAATAAGTAAAGCGCTTTATCGCTGCGCTCAAATCGCTCAACTTAGGCAATAATTAATTGCAAGCAATACCAAAGGAAGAGTTGCATCTTATTAAAATATTATTAATTTTGAAAGACCTGCTATAAACGCAGAACACGCAAACGATTGTTTAATTCTAAATAAAAAAATAATGAAAGTTTATCAACCGAACGAGATTAAAAATATTACCCTAATGGGAAGTGCCGGTTCGGGCAAAACTACCCTGGCCGAAGCCATGATGTTTGAAGGTGGCTTAATTAACCGAAGAGGTGATGTGGAAAGTAAAAACACAGTTTCTGACTATCATCGGATAGAGCATGAACAGGCGCGTTCAATTTATTCAACGGTAATGCATGTAGAGTACAATAATAAAAAATTAAATATTATTGATACTCCGGGATTGGATGATTTTGTTGGAGGAGTTATTTCATCTCTTGCTGTTACTGATTCAGCAATTATGGTAATTAATACCACGCAAGGAGTGGAAGTTGGAACTCAAATTCTGATTCGCCACGCAAAGCGATTGAATGTTGCTACCCTCATTGCTTTAAACCAATTGGATAATGAAAAAGCCAATTTTGAAAAATCAATAGAGGATTTAAGAAATCGTTATGGTGCGAAAGCTGTTTTAATTCAATATCCAGTTAATCCAGGTATAGGATTTAACGCAGTAGTAGATGTTTTGAAAATGAAGCTTTATCGATGGAAACCCGAAGGAGGGGTTCCTGAAGTATTAGATATTCCAAAAGAAGAAATGGAGCATGCCGAGGAATTGCACAATACGTTGGTGGAATCGGCAGCAGAAAACGATGATAATTTAATGGAACTCTATTTTAATGAAGGTACCCTTACGGAAGACCAAATGCGCGAAGGTATCCGTGCAGGTATCCGGAAAAGAAGTATGTTCCCTATTTTTTGTGTTTCGGCAAAGAAAGACATGGGCATCCGTCGTATGATGGAGTTTGTAGGCAATGTAGCCCCTAGTCCTCCGGATATGACGGGGCCTTTAACCGTGGAAGGGAAAGAAATAAAATGTGATCCTGCAGGAAAAACTTCTTTGTTTATTTTTAAGAATTCAGTAGAAGAGCACTTAGGAGAAGTTTTATTCTTCAAAGTAATGTCGGGAAAATTAACCGAAGGAATGGATTTAATAAATTCAAAAAAAGGAGCCAAAGAAAGGATTTCTCAATTTTTTGCCGTTGCCGGGAAAAACCGGATAAAGCTTTCTGAGATAGTTGCCGGTGATATAGGTGCTATGGTAAAACTTAAAGAAACAAAGACCAACCATACCTTAGCTGAAAAAGATTTTGGTTCTGCCTATCCACCCATTACATTCCCTGACCCAAAATACCGTACCGCTATTAAAGCATTAAGTGAATCGGATGATGAAAAATTAGGTGAATTGCTTCATCGGATGCATGAAGAAGATCCAACCCTCATGGTTGAGTACTCCAAAGAATTGAAACAAATAATTGTGCATGGACAGGGTGAATTCCATTTGAACACCATGCGTTGGCAATTAACCAACCTATATAAATTGGAAACAGAATTCCTGAATCCAAAAATACCTTACCGTGAAACCATAACCAAAGCCGCTCAAGCCGATTATCGTCACAAAAAACAATCGGGGGGTTCCGGCCAGTTTGGGGAAGTTCATATGGTAATTGAACCATTTTTTGAAGATATGGCACCGCCATCAAGCTTTAAAATTGAAGGCCGCGATATTTTGGTTTCTCATCGTGGAACGGAAGAACACAAACTACCCTGGGGTGGCAAATTGGTTTTCTGCAACTGCATTGTTGGTGGTTCCATTGATGCCCGCTTCCAACCGGCTATTCTGAAGGGGATTATGGAAAAAATGGAAGAAGGCCCCCTAACCGGTTCTTATGCCCGCGACATTAGGGTTAGTGTGTATGATGGCAAAATGCACGCCGTTGATTCCAATGAAATATCGTTCCGGTTGGCCGGAAGGCATGCATTCAGTTCTGCGTTTAAAAAAGCCGGTCCAAAGATTATGGAACCCGTTTATGATATTGAAGTTTTGGTTCCCGCTGATTATCTTGGTGATATTATGAGTGATTTGCAAGGTCGCCGTGCCATTATTTCTGGTATGAGCAGTGAAATGGGATATGAAAAACTGCAGGCAAAAGTTCCCTTGTCGGAAATGAACAAATATTCAACAACACTAAGTTCCTTGTCATCGGGCAGCGCCACTTATACCATGAAGTTTGCCGAATACGCACCGCTGCCGGGTGAAGTTCAAGACAAGCTGTTGAAAGAATACGAAGCAGAACAGAAAGAAGAATAATGTTCTATAGACAAAAAAACCGCCCAATGAGGCGGTTTTTTTATACCTGTATTCTCGCAGCAGGCGCTGCGAGTTCCAATGCTGAAAAACGGAGCGGTACTGTCGAGAATTAAAATTTTAACCTTTTTTTCCGATAATAATTATGCCTAACTGCTTGCACATTTCTTTGCAAAAATCATTATGTCATTCATTGTGGCGGGGAACCGTAATACGTTTATAGTTAGTATTATTAATGTAAACGCTATGTTTACCTCCTTCGCGATATAAAGAACAATTATTTTGATTCAGGTGCTTTAAAAATTCGCTGCGCTTCATGCCAGAATCAATTGACGGCTAATATATCTATCACCTGAATATTGTTTTAAGGTTTCTTCTCTTTTCAATTCCAAAACCAGATTTAATGCGTCAGTCAAGGTTTCCAATAGTTCATCAATTGTTTTTCCTTGCGACATTGCTTCGGGGACTTCTTCAATTTGCCCAAAAAACCATCCATCTTCAATTTCCTTAATTAAGGCATTAAAAAAGGTTGACTTTTTCATGATTTGCATTATTATTTA